>RKCM01000107.1 GCA_014858325.1 Oscillospiraceae bacterium
CACTGGTGGATACCTTCATCAATGCCATCTATCTCTACGATGATAAGGTACTTATTACCTTTAACTATAAGGAAGGTACAGAAACGGTCGCTTTCGGGGAAGCTGTGAAAGCAGAGAAAAGTTCGGATATGAGTGCGCGAGGTGCACCAGATTTTGAACGTAAAATCGTAAGATTTGGCGTTCTTTCTTTATGTAAGAAAGCGGCTGCACACTTTCTGCACACCGTTTGCACATTTGCCTGAATCAGGGGCTTTTCTGCGCAAGGTTTGCACAGCCTGCTTTCCTTTGCATAAAAAGAAGAGAAGTTAGGCGAACAAGGCTCTCGTCAATTCTCTGCGTTCGTCTGCGTCCATCAGCCGGATGGCTTCAAGGATCTCCTTACCGGAGATTTTTGTTGCCGCCGGCTTTTCGTTTTGCCGGGGCTGGGGGGGCTACCGGGGTCAGGTCTTGGGAATAGAAGTTTGCCTCGATCTTCTCGGTCAGTTCCAGCCGGGGCTTGTCCTGCGTGTGGGAGTAGATGTCCATCAGGACGGCAGCAGTTGCATGCAGAGCAGGGTTCTCGATGGTCTGCAACGCTGCCAGCATGGCTTTCTCGTCCCAGATGGTGCGCTCTTCAATGTTGACCTTGGGCGCATCAAGGGCCGTGTGGCCGACCTGACGGTGACGGTGCAGCCCGGTGAGTATCGCTCCTTCACCCTCAAGCTGGCTGCTGACGCAGACCATCACACCAGCCTGACCTACGACCCCTACACCTCCGAGCTGACGCTGGACCGCAGCTATGCCGGTTCCCGTGCCGACATCGTTCACCGCCGCAGCTGCAAGGTCCGCAGCCAGAACGGTGCGCTCAAGCTCCGCATCCTGCTGGACAAAAACAGCATCGAAGTTTTCGCCAACGATGGCGAGCAGACCATGACCGCATGGATCTACACCCCTCAGTCTGCCGACGGCATCACCTTTGCCGCCGATGGAAAAGCAACTGTTACGGCAGAACAGTTTGAGCTGAATCTGTAACCTGATATTCCCTTCATTTCTCCTTCATTGAATACAGCCCCGCTTTGGCTTCTCCTTCGCCAGAGCGGGGCTGTGTTTTTTATGGCATTGATCTTCCAGTCTGCCGTGGCCACGGCCAAGGGAAAGATAATGCTCAATCTCACCACCCAGCACAAGCTTGGCATTGTCTACTTTTTACGGACCTGTTCAGATTCAATGGACTATTTATATTTATTGGAGGATCTCTCGCCTTTCAACAAAAAGAATTTGTGAAAATTTCAAAATAGTGCTGTTAGACTTTGTGAGTTGATGGTGGTAAGATGAATACAGACAAAAGAAATCCAAGCACCCGCAAAAATGGGATTAATGTCAATTGTTCAGGAGGTTTTAGTTATGTCCGTAGGCAAACGTATTTATCTCAAGCGCAACATGCCCGATCCCGAGATCATGAACCAGTTCAAGACCATCCCCGCTTCCAATACCGGCGATGTGATGGGCCGCAATTGTGCCATGAACCCTCGGATCCATTTGGTGAGCAGCCCCAAGGCACAGATGGCTGTGGGCCCCGCTTTTACCGTCAAGTGCCGCGCCGGTGACAACCTGGCTCTGCACGCAGCCCTGAATTACTGTCAGGAAGGCGATTTCCTGGTCGTTTCGAACGAAGAAGACGATACCCGCGCTCTGATGGGCGAGGTTATGATGGCTTACCTGTACCTGCGCAAGAAGGTTGCAGGCATCGTCATCGACGGCCCCATCCGCGACATCGACGAGATCGGCAATTGGGACTTCCCCGTCTACGCTACCGGCACCACCCCGGGCGGCCCCTACAAGGAAGGTCCCGGCGAGGTGAACGTTCCCGTCTCCTGCGGCGGCATCAGCGTCAATCCCGGCGATATCATTCTGGCTGACCCCGACGGCGTCATCTGCATTCCCCGCAAGGACGCTGCCAAGGTCCTGGAGGACGCCAAGAAGTTCCAGGCTGCCGACGAGGGCAAGCTGATCAAGACCCGTGAGGGCACCATCAACCGCGATTGGGTCTCCAAGACTCTGGAAGCCAAGGAGTTCGAGATCATCGATGCCGTGTACGAGCCGTAAGCTTCCCGCTTTACGGATGTGAAAACGATAAGAAGATAAGGAAGAATTCATGACACCTGCAATCCTCACCATTATTATTTTAATCTGCGCAGTCGTCTCTTTCCTGCTGGAAAAGATCCCGGTCAACATGACCGTTATGCTGACGCTGATCGCTCTGGTGGTGTTCGGTCTGGTCGAACCCAAAGCGGCCATCTCGGGTTTCGCCAGCACAACCATTATTATGCTTATCGGCGTCGTTATTGTCGGTAGTGCTCTGTTTGAAACGGGCGTCTGCGACATGATTGCCGCCACCGTCAGCCGCTATGCCAAGACCGAGCGCCAGATGATTATGGCCATTCTGGTTCTGGCAAGCATTATGTCTGCTGGCCTGAGCAACTCCGGCACAGTCGCCGTGTTTATTCCCATCATCATGGGTATCTGTGCAACCACCAAGTTCAGCCACTCCAAGCTGCTGATGGCTGCTTTCCTGGGCTCCATGGCCGGCGGCCGTTTGACTCTGGTTGGCGATGCTGCCATCAATGTTCTGATCGGTGATCAGATCAAAGAGCTGGGCTATCCGTTTGGTTTCTTTGAAATCAGCAAAATCGGCGTTCCTCTGACCCTTATCATGCTCGTCTATACGTACTTCATCGGCTACAAGTTCCTGCCGGACATCCCGATGAACAATGCAGATGATACCCTGTTTGAAACCAAGGAGCCCAAGACTGCGCCCCGCTGGAAGCAGATCGCTTCTGTTGTCGTCCTGCTGGCTGTCTTTGTCGGCATGATTTTTGAGGACAAAACGGGTATTCCTTCATACATCGTTGCCATCATCGGTGCCGTTGCAGACGTTCTTCTTGGTATTTTCACCGAGAAGCAGGCTTACCAGCTAGTCAGTGTTAAAACCATCATTCTGCTGGGTGGTATGACTCCTCTGGCAAGCGCTCTGAAGAGCACGGGTGCTGCTCAGATGATTGCAGATCTTTTGCTGAAGATCATCGGCAACTCCACCAACGTTTACTTCATTACCATCGTTATCTTTGTGCTGACCGTTATCATGACGCAGTTCATGTCCAACGTTGTCACCGTCACTCTGCTGATGCCCATTGTCATTGCAATTGCTGAGACCATCGGTGTCGTTCCTTCGGCTCTGATCATGGTTCTGGGTATTGCTTCCACCATGAGCATCCTGACCCCCATCGCTTGCCCGCCCGCAAACCTGATTTACTCTTACGGCGGTTACAAGTTCTCGGATTACCTCAAGAGCAACATTGGTATGACCATCGTGTTCCTGGTTTCCTGTGTTATCCTTATCCCTGTGATTTGGCCTCTGTACGGCTAATCCGATTGGAGGATTTACCATGAAGATGGATTTGCTGATTCGCAACGCAAAACTTCTTGATTTGGATTCTGGCGCAGAAACACTGGCTGATGTTGGTGTCCGCATGGGCCGTATCGCTCTGGTTCAGCCCGCCGGAACCACCACGCAGGAAGCCTGCCGTGAACTGGATGCCTCTGGTGCATATCTGTTTCCCGGCTTTATCGACTACCATGTGCACCTCTTCCAGCACGGAAGTGGGTTTGGCATGGATGCCAACAAGCTTTTCACTGCCGGTGTGACTACCGCTGTCGATATGGGCAGCTCTGGCTACGCAAATTACTCTGCCATGTATTGCTGTGATATTGCCGGCAAGGCTCCGCGTCTCAAGAGTTTCATCAACCTTTCGCCTGTCGGTCAACCCGGCAAGGGCATCAATGAACCGCTGAACGACGAAGTGATCAGCGTCGAAAAAATGCGGGAGCAGATGGTTGCTCATCCCGGCGAAATTGTTGGTGTAAAAGTCCGTATCAGCTGCCCCATCGTTGGTGAACTTGGTTTGCAGCCTCTCCGCCGTGCTGTTGAAGTTGGCGAAGAGCTGGGGCTCCCGGTTTGCGTCCATACGACCAATCCCCCAGAGAGCGCCTCTGCCGCTGCTGCCATCCTCCGCCCCGGCGATATCTACAGCCACACTTACCATGGCAAAGGCAACACCATCCTGAACGATGATGGGAGTGTCCAGCAGGGCATTCTGGAAGCGCAGCAACGTGGTGTCCTCATGGAAGTAGGCAATGGCAAGGTTAACTTCAACTTTCCTGTTGCCGAAAAGGCCACTGCGGCTGGTTTGTGGCCGGATATCATCAGCAGCGATTCCACCCCTGCAACCTTTCATCAGTCCCCGGCCATGTGGGATCTGCCTTTCGTGATGTCGAAATTCTTACTCCTTGGAATGCCGCTTCACAAAGTCGTGCGCGCTGTCACTGAAACACCCGCACACTGTCTGGGTCTTGCCGACCGCATCGGCAAAATCGCCCTTGGCTACGATGCAGATTTGACCCTCTGTCGCATGAAGGAAGGCGCTGTCCACTTCGAAGATTCGGATGGAAACCACCGTACTGGAGAATGCCAACTCCACGTTGCGGGGACCATCCGAAGTGGAGAGCTCGTCTTTCAAAACAATGACTGATTCCCAGTACATAAAAATCTTTTTCAAATCTCAACCAACACACTCGAAATTTATGGAGGTTACCATTATGCCTTGGAAAATTTTACTGCCGCAGGAGATCATGTCTGAGGGCCGCAAGCTGCTGGAAGATGCAGGCCACACCATCATTGAGGGCCGCGGCTTCGAGACCGAAGACGTTCTGGCTGATATGAAAGAGTACCAGCCCGATGCCATGATCGTCCGCATCACCCCCATCACCCGTGAGGTCATTGAGTCCAACCCCAACCTGAAGGTCATCGTCCGCCACGGTGCCGGTTTCGACGCACTGGACGTCAAGGCTTGCCACGACAACGGCGTGCAGGCACTGTACGCTCCCGTGGCAAACTCCACCTCTGTGGCTGAGACCGCTATCCTGCTGATGCTGGAGTGCAGCCGCAATGTCACCGTTCTGCACAAGACTTGGGTGACGGACTTCTACAAGGCAAAGCTCAAGGTCCGTAAGAATACCCTGAGCGGCAAGACCCTCGGCATCATCGGCTGCGGCAACATCGGTTCCCGCGTGGCTACCCGTGCTCTGGCCATGGAGATGAACGTCCTGTGCTACGACCCCTTCAAGCCCGCCAAGGATTTCCCGGACGGCGTGGAAGTGGTGCGTGATATCAACCGCATCTTCACCGAGAGCGATTATGTTTCCGTCCACACTCCCAACACCCCGCTGACCCACAACATGATCAACAAGGAAACGCTGGCCATGATGAAGCCCACCGCTTTCCTCATCAACACCGCCCGCGGCGGCTGCGTGGACGAGGACGCCCTGTACGAGGCCTGCAAGAACGGCACCATCTGCGGCGCTGGTCTGGACGCCATCAAGCAGGAGCCTGTGGACCCCAACTTCCCGCTGCTGAGCCTGGACAACGTCATCATCTACCCCCATATCGGCGGCAACACCACCGAGGCAGCCCACCGTGCCAGCTACTTTGCCGCCATGGGCGTGGAGGAAGTCTACGAGGGCAAGAAGCCGACCTGGCCCATCAACGATGTGGACTACGCGACTGCGCCCACCTACACCGACACCAAGAAGCCCGACAAGAAGCCTGCCGGTATGTTCGAGTACTAAGCCATTCCCAGCTTCTGTGCGCGTCTTCTCCTGAATTGTTTGCATTACTCTTGCTTTTACCGTGATACTCCTAAATCCCATTCCATAACATGCCGCCACAGAGGTTTTCCCTTTGTCCCCATTGTCCAGCCTTCTTCTTTCTGGACAATGGGGATTTTTTTGTATACTGCATACTGAGGGGTTCTTGCTCTGGTACTGCCTCGGAAGTAGGGCGCGGCTGATTCTTGTGCTTTGAGCGGGTAAAATTTTATTCCGTCCGCGCGGGCTTGTGGGGCGGGGCTTTGTGACCCATGTGCTTTTCCTCGGTCTCGGAGAAAAGCTGGTATAACAGGTCCAAAAAATACTTTGCGTAATGAGAAAGGTAGCGATCTCTGTGGCGAGCCAGCACCATGTACTGATAGACGGGCTTGCCCCGGTAGGACAGAGGGAAGATATTGACCTGATCTGGGATGCGGCCCTGATGGCGGGCCAGACGCATTTGTGAAATGAAGCTGCCTGCGAGGCCGTTGCAGCAGATGGAGTAAGAGACCTCGACATCGCTGCTGGTGGCGTAGACGGTGGGGCAGATGCTGGAATCGTCCAGATAGCCTTGGATCTCACGGCCGATGCGGTTGTCCAGCAGGCAGAGGGGGACGCGGGGGGAGATATCCAGCAAGTCCAGCCCATGGACAGCCCGTTCCTTGAAGGCCTCGGTCTGGTCGCCGTAATATTGGCGCAGCAGGTCATCCCGGATGCAGAAGTAGGTCAGGTCCTTCATGAGGTCGTCGAAGATGAGCTTGGGGGTAGGGTCGGTCTTGATCATAACGGCGAAATCCAGCTCACCGTTGAGTACCATGGGCAGTAGGCGGGAGGAGTTTGCCTCGGTGATGCGCATCTCAATGCGCGGATATTTTTTGGAGAATTCCGGCAGGATGGTGGGCAGGCAGGCGTTGATGCGCAGGCTGCTGGCTCCAAAGCGCAGCACGCCGCGCTCCTGCTGCTCGATATCGCCGAGGATGTCTTTCAGGTTCGTTTCCTCTTTGATAACGATGCTGGCGAAGGCGAGGACAAACTCGCCCGCGCTGGTCAGCGAGAGGGAAGGCTTGCGGTAGAACAGCTGGGTGCCGTAGTATTCTTCCAGCCGCAGGATGTGGTTGGAGAGGGTCTGCTGGGAGATAAAGAGTCGGTTGGCTGTCCGGGTCATGTGCAGGTCCTTCGCCAGCTCCGAGAAATAGTAGAGGCTTGTGATGTCCATGTTGTGTCTTTCCTTCCATCCTTGGCAACAAAAATATCTTGTGACAAACTGAAATAATCCCTGTTTGTTTTGTGGGTGATTTCATGTTACTATAAAAACAGAACAGATGCAAGAGGATTCGATGAAACTTTCTGGCAGGCTTGTCCAAAACAGAAACCGGGAGCCGGGAAAGGATCTTTGCATCGACTACACGAAACGCGCCGCAGCTTGGGCGGTGCGCACAGGCAAGAAGAGCTGAAAAGCAAAAGGAGAAAAAATCATGGAAAAGAAAATCTCTCGCCGCAATTTCCTGGCCGCAGCCGGCATGATGGCCGCTGCAGGCGTTCTGACCGCTTGCGGCGGTTCCTCTACCGCAGGCAGCACCGCGGGTTCTGCAGCCGCAGCCACTGGCGATGTGAACTGGCCCACCACCTCCGTCTCCGTCATTCTGCCTTACAAGGCAGGCGGCGACACCGATACCTACTGCCGCGCCCTGTTTCAGGACGTGAGCAAGAAGCTGGGTCAGACCTTCGTTGTCACCAACGAGGAGGGCGGCTCCGGCATGGTGGCGGCCATGGACGTGATGAACAAGAAGGCCGATGGTTACACCCTGCTGTTCAACCACACCGGCGCTGCTCTGGTGCAGGAGGCTACCGGCACCGCCGAGTTCAGCTACACCGAGAACTTCACCAATGTGTGCACCGTAGCACAGGACCGTACCTACACCCTGGTTGCCCTGAGCCCGGACGGCCAGTACAAGAGCTATGCACACGGCTGGGCAAACCTGGAGGATATGCTGGCTGACGCCAAGGCAAACCCCGGCTCCATCCGTTACTCCACCGTGTTCGGCTCCACCACCCAGTATGTGGGCCAGATGCTGGAGAAGCAGGCAGGCGTTGAGTTCGATAACATCGACGTCGGCACCTCTGCCGGCGACCGTATGGCAGCTCTGATGGGCGGCCAGGTGGATATCGTGGCCATCAACTACATGAACGTGGCCGACTACATCGAGGCCGGCGACCTGATCTGCCTGGGCGTCATGAGCGATACCCCCGTGGACGGCATCAACTTCCCCACCTTCGCGGAGCAGGGCTACGACAAGGTCGTTTCCACCAAGAAGTACGAGGTCAAGTTCCCCAAGGGTGTGGATCAGGGCATCGTCGATAAGCTGGCCGCTGCCTGCAAGGAGGTCGTCGAGAGCGACGCGTTTGCACAGACCCTGAAGAAGTTCTACGCAGAGCCGCTCTGGCGTGATGCGGAGACTATGAACGCGGAGGATCCCGCCGAGGTCGAGGCCCTGAAGGCTGGTCTGGCTGAGTAAGCAAATCTTATGAAAAAGCGGCTGCCCTGCCCGCAAAGGCGCAGGCGGGGCGGCACGCATTTTGGGAAAGAGAGGAAGTGTCCCACATGACCCATAAAGTACGCGACCTGCTGTGCTCCGTCATTATGCTGATCTTCGGCGCTGTCATGTTCATCGTGGCGCTGGATATCCCGCACAAGATCGAGAGCGATGTGGGTTCGGGCTTTGTGCCCAAGTTCATCGCCATCTGCATCATGGTTGTGGCTGTGGTGCAGGGCGTGCTCACCCTGCTGGACAAAGCACCGTCCACCAAGGCAAAAGACAAGCTGTTTGAGGACGCCAAGGGCGGCGTCGTTACCATCCTGCTGATGGCTGCTTACATGGCCATCATGGAGAGCGTCGGTTTCATCTTCTCCAGCATTCTCTATCTGTTCTTGCAGATCCTGTGGCTGAGCGATGATACCAACCGCAAGCCCGTGCTCTTCGCCATCATTGCGGTGGCGCTGCCCGTGGCGGTCTCCGCGCTGTTCGCATTCGTCATCAAGATGCCGCTGCCCAAGGGCATCTTCGGATTCTAAGGGAGGAGGAAACGAATTATGGTAGCACAAGCAATTGCAAATGTCCTGACTCCTTCCTGCCTGGTGCTCATCTGGTTTGGTACCATCATCGGCATCATCTTTGGCTCCATCCCCGGTCTGTCGGCCACCATGGCAGTCGTCCTGTTCCTGCCCCTGACTTTCAGCATGGAGGTCACCAATGGCCTGGCCCTGCTGGTTGGCCTGTACATGGGCGGCATTTCCGGCGGTTTGATCTCGGCCATCTTGCTGAAGATCCCCGGCACCCCGTCTTCCATCTCCACCGTTTTTGACGGCGGCCCCATGGCCGAAAAAGGCGAAGCGGGCAAGGCGCTGGGCGTCGGCATCCTGTACAGCTTCATCGGTTCCATTCTGGGTATTCTGGCCCTGATGTTCATCTCTCCGTTCCTGGCTAAGGTCTGCCTGCTGTTCAGCGCAGCCGACTACTTTGCCGTGGCGGTCTTCTCCCTGACCATCATTGCCGCCCTGTCCGGCAAGGACCTGATCAAGGGCCTGTTTGCAGGCCTCATCGGCCTGGCCCTCTCCATGGTGGGTATGGCTCCTCTGGACGCCGTCATTCGCTACACCTTCGGCAACTATCAGCTGATGAACGGCTTCAACATCACCGTCCTGCTGATCGGTGTCTTCGCTGTCACCGATATCATCATGGCGGGCTTTGGCCGCAAGCATCTGTCCGATAAGATGCAGAAAAAGAAGTACCACCTGAAGGGCTACGGCATCTCCATGAAGGAGTTCGTGCAGCAGATCCCCAACGCCATCATCTCGTCCGTCATCGGCATTGGCATCGGCATCCTGCCCGGCATCGGCGGCTCTACCGCCGGCCTGATCTCCTACACGGCGGAGAAGAGCCGCAGCAAGTATCCCGAGAAGTTCGGCACCGGCATCATCGACGGCGTCATCGCTTCCGAAACCTCAAACAACGCCGTCATCGGCGGCTCTTTGATCCCCCTGCTGTGCATGGGCATCCCCGGCAACACCGTTGCTGCCATCTTCCTGGGCGGCCTGCAGTTCCACGGCATTGCTCCCGGCCCGCTGATCTTCCAGAAGAGCGGCGTGTATGTCTACGGCATCTACTTCGCCCTCATCGTTTCTTCCATCTTCATGCTCATCTTCGAGCGTCTGGGCCTGCCCGTCTTCGTCAAGCTGCTGGACATCCCCAAGCACATCCTGCTGCCGTGCATCATGGTCATGTGCTGTGTGGGCGCTTACTCCGCCAACAGCCGCGCATTCGATGTGCAGTGCGTCCTGTTCTTCGGTCTGCTGGGCCTGTTCTTCAAGGTCTTTAAGATCCCCAGCACTCCGCTGATCATCGGCTTCATCCTGGGCTCCATGTTTGAGGAGAACCTCCGTCAGGCCCTGCAGGCAAGCCATGGCAGCTGGAGCATCTTTGTTACCCGCCCCATCTCTCTGATCTTCCTGATCGTGGCCGTGGCCTTCTGCGCTTTCACCGTGCGCGGCAATCTGCGGGACAAGAAGGCTGCAGAGGCCAAGGGCGAAGTCCTCGACACTGCTGAAGAGGAAGGCTAAATCCTTATAAACCAAGCCGTACACTTTTCCCTTTTACAACGGCCCGACCTGCGTTTTTCTGCGGGCCGGGCCGCTGTTGTTTTTGATAGGAGGAATACAATGCTCATCATCAAAAATGGTACCGTCCTCGACCCGCTGAACCACATCAACACCGTCACCGATGTGGCTGTGGACGGCGGCAATATCGTGAAAGTAGGCCCCTGCAAAACGGCCCCGAAAGACAACGTCATCGATGCCAAGGGCTGCTGCGTCCTGCCTGGCCTCATTGACCACCACTGCCATCTGGCCCCCTTTGCCAAGATCGGCCTTGCTTCGGAGGCGGTCTGCTTTGCCTCCGGCGTCACCACCGCCGTGGATGCGGGCAGCACCGGCTGCAACAACTTTCCCGAGCGCCGCAATTTCAAAACCATGACGCGGCTGGGCATCTACAACTACATCAACGTCTGTTCCACCGGCCTCGACAGCCTGCCCGCGCAGATGGAAGATGTGGACCCTGCTCACTTTGACGAAGCGGGCATCAAAGCCTGCTTTGCCCAGTATAAGGATGAGCTGGTGGGCCTGAAGCTGCGCACCAGCAAAGCCATCGTGAAAGAGCGGGGCTATGAGCCTCTGAAGAAGATGGTGGAGATGGCCGACCGGCTGAACCTTTCCGTGATGGTACACTGCACCGATCCCCCGGCGGGCCTCGACGAGCTGCTGGATGTGCTGCGCCCCGGCGATGTGATCACCCACATCTATATGAACAAGGGCCCCAACCTCATCGGCGAGGATGGCAAGGTCATCAAGGCGGCCTGGCGCGCCAAAGAGCGCGGCGTCCTGTTTGAGGCTGCCGACGCCCGTGCCCACTTTGGGATGCCTGTGGCACAGGCTGCCATTGCACAGGGATTCCTGCCAGATATCCTCGCCACCGACATCACCAAGTTGAGTATGCACCTGCGCCCCACAGCCTTCAATCTGGCCATGCAGCTGGCCAAGTATGAGGCACTGGGCATTCCCTTTGAAAAGCTGGTGGAGCTGTGCACGGTCAACCCGGCTCGTCAGATGGGCATTCTGGATAAGGCAGGTTCCCTCACCGTGGGCCACCCGGCGGATGTGGCTGTGCTGCGCCCCGTGGAGATGGAAAATGTTTTCGGCGACCGCCCCAACGGAGACCCGGACCAGCACCTGCTTACCGGGCATAAGGTCTATCAGCCTGTGCTGACCCTCAAGAAAGGCGAGATGGTGTACCGGGATGTAACGTTCTGAAAACAAACAAAGGTCAAGGATCGTCGCGAAATCCTTGACCTTTTTGTATCTCTAAAAGGGGCTGTTGCAAAACAGCCCCATGTTTATTTGCTATGGAACCCCGAAAAATCGTGATTGTGCCATAAATTTGATCGAAATTTATGTGCAGCCATACGATATTGAAAAAAATCATAGACAAGAGAAATAAACTGAGATTAAATTTAATTACGAGAGATAGATCTCTGAAATTTACGGATTTCTTCTTGGAGGGAGGGAATGGTATGAAAAAGAGGATGGTAAGGGCTCTTTGTCTTATGATGACACTTTTATTATTGGGCTGCAATGCTCAAAGCTCACAGATGCGCGATGCGAACTACGAAGATGGTTACACAGCCGGCTATGAGGCAGGGTATCAAGACGGGAAGCAGCAAGTGGGCGGCAATGAAAAGTATTTTGCACAGTTTTCGGGTTCATTTACCGCCACGGTTGAACAGCTCCTGCCCGATTACTATGCGCTTCCGGGAAAAACGATCGCCGTAGTTCACTTTTTTCAGGAGAGACCGTTTTTGCTTCGTTTCCAGAAGGACTTGACCGGGGAGCTTGTAGAGGGAACACCGTATGTGTTTGAATTTGAGACGTTCGAGGTTGAGCTTCCGAATGACGAAGAGCATCCGAATATTTCAGATTATATGTATTCCATAAATGTTACCAGTTATAGGGTTGCGGAAGAGGACGAAATTGGATCGGAGAGCAGGATGCCGACGGTTGAAATCATATCGAAGTAATATTCGCAGTTTGCAATGGGACTCAAAAGCTGTATGAAGAACAATTTTTCAAAAAACAAAACTGGTTTTGGATTTTTGTGGATCGTATTTCTAGCATATGGTCTGTGCTATCATCTCTCACAGACCGTGTTTCATGAAATCTACCTGTTTGCATGGACGGCAGAGCATTATTATTTGTGTCTATGGGTTGCATCGGCTGCTTTCTGTTTTTTGGAAATGTACAAAGCGGCTCTTATTACAACGGTTGGAAACTGGGCGGGAATTTTGATTGGACAAGGGTTGGGCGATTTCATTTGATCATCAACAGGCCTTGCACCTTAAGAGCATGGAATCGTTTGATTCGGTGCTCTTTTTCTGTTATAATGAACAGGAAAAAAGAGAGAAAGGGATGCGGAAGATGAAGATCGTATTATTGCATGGCCTCGGCCAGCACCCGCAGAGCTGGCAGGCGGTGCAGGACTCGTTGGAGGGGGCGGAGATCGACTGCCCGGATCTGTTTGCCCTGACAGAGGGGGAGCCGACCTATGCCGCTGTGCTGGCGGCACTGGAGGAGCGCTACGCCGCCGAGAACGAGCCTTTTGTGATGTGCGGGCTCTCGCTGGGGGCCATTCTGGCGCTGGATTATGCCACCCGCCATCCGGAAAAGCTGGCGGGGCTGGTGCTCATCAGCGTGCAGTACAAGGTGCCCCGGCTGCTGACGGCCATCCAGAACTTCCTCTTCCGGCAGATGTCGCAGGAAGTGTTTGCGGAGATGGGCATTACGAAACAGCAGCTGCTGAACTTCTCCGACTCCATGAAGAGCCTGGATCTGCGCGGCGAGGTCGCCCGGGTGAAGTGCCCGGTGCGCATCCTCTGCGGCGAGCAGGACAAGCCCAACCGCAAGGCCTCGGAGAAGCTGCACCAGATGCTGCCCCAGTCCACCCTGCGCATCGTGCCCGGGGCAGGGCATGAGATGAACCGGGAAAAACCCGACGCCATTGTGGAAGCACTCCGGGAGTGGATGAACTGAACAAAAAGGAGGGTTCGCTGTGATCCGCATTGCCATGGTGGAAGACGAAGCGGCTGTCCGGGAACAATTGCAGGGCTACATCCAGCGGTATACCCGCCAGTACGGCACCGAGTTTGCGGTGACGGAATTTTCCGACGGGGTGGAGATCCTGGATGCATACCGCCCCGTGTACGACATCGTCCTGCTGGATGTGGAGATGAAGCATCTGGACGGGATGGAGACGGCCCGGCGCATCCGGGAGCTGGACCGGGACGTGGTGCTCCTCTTCATCACCAACATGGCCCAGTACGCCATCAAGGGCTACGCCGTGGGCGCGCTGGACTATGTGCTCAAGCCGGTGCCCTATTTCGCCTTTTCGCAGCAGCTGCAAAAGGCCGAGGAAAAGCTCCGCCGCCGCGCCCGGCACTATCTGGCTGTGCCTGTGGAGGGCGGCTTGCGGCGGTTGGACACCGCACAGATCTATTATATGGAAAGCGAAGGCCACCGGGTGCATTTTTACACCGAGGAAGGGGAGTTTTTGGCCCCCGGTGCGCTCAAGACCTTTGAGGAAAAGCTGGCAGACCTGCCCTTTGCTCGGTGCAACAGCGGCTATCTCGTCAATCTGGCGCAGGTGAAAAGCGTGCAGCAGGGGCTGGCCCAGGTGGGCCCCTACGAATTGCAGGTGAGCCGCCCCAAGCGGAAGAGCTTTCTGGCTGCATTGGCGGATTACATCGGAGGAGAAGGGGCATGACAAACCTGCCGAACATTCCCCGCCTGTACACGGCGCTGGCCGAAGTGCTGGCGGTGCTGCTGTATGCGCAGCCGCTGCCGCTGCGGCTCAAGCCCAAGCCTACGGTGGGCATCACGGCCCTGTGGGCGGCGGCGCTCTGCCTCTTTTTGCACGAGACGGGAGCGGTGCCGCTGGGCTGGTGGGTGCCCTGTATGCTGCTGGCCGTGGCGCTGCTCTATTTTTATCTGTGGGGCACCCGGGCCATCCCCCTGCTGGAGGCCCTCTATGTCTGCGCCCGGGCGTTTATTCTGGCAGAGCTGGCCGCCAGCGCCGAGTGGCAGCTCCACTGCGGGCTGTTCCCTCACCGAGGCGGAGCCGACCCACTGGCGGTGGGGCTGCTCATCGCCTTCTATGGGGCGCTGTACGGCGGCGTGTTCTGGCTGGAGCGCAGCCGTCCCAGCCCGGCGGGCCGGCTGACCATCAGCCACAAGGCGGCTCTCGTGGCCTTTGTGATGGCGGGCACCGTCTTTGCGGTGAGCAACCTGCTGCTTCTGGGTGAGGCCCGCATCGATATGATGAGCTACTGCATCCGCACGCTGGTGGATTTTTGCGGCGTGCTGATTCTGACCGTCCAGCACGACCAGCTGCGGGAGAGCGCCCTGCACAGTGAGCTGGCCGCCATGGATAAAGTGCTGCACCGCCAGTACGAGCAGTACAAGCGCAGCAAAGAGGGCATCAAGCTCATCAACAGCCGCTACCACGAGCTGAAGCTCCAGATCGCCAACATCCGCGCCGAGCGGGATCAGGCAAAACAGGATGCGGCTCTGGCGCAGATGGAACACGGCATCCGCCAGTATGAGGCCGAGAACAAGACGGGCAACCCCGTTTTGGACACCCTGCTCACCGCCAAAACCATGGAGTGCCAGCAGCAGGGCATCAGCATGACCAGCGTGGCCGACGGCCGGCTGCTGAATTTCCTCACCACCCGGGAGATCTGCACGCTGGTGGGCGTACCGCTGGACAACGCCATGGAGAGCCTTTCCGCCGAGCCCGACCCCGAAAAGCGGCTGCTGCGGGTGGCCATCTACGCCCAGAGCGGCTTTGTGATGCTGCGGTTCGAGAACTACTGCGCCGCCCCTGTGGAGCTTGCCCCGGACGGCCTGCCCGCCCGCAGCACCCACGGCGGCTACGATCTGAAAGGCGTCCGCGCCGCCGCCCAGCAGCACGACGGTACCATGACCGTCAAGTGGGGAAATGGGTGGTTCACCGTCCGCATCCTGCTGCCGCAGGAATAATCCCTCTCAGTCTCGCATACGCTCGACAGCTCCCCCGAAGGGGGAGCTTTTGCTTTTTGGCAGGCTGCACAAAGAGTGGATAGTTTTCTTTGTGTATTAGCACAATAAAATTTTCAACCAATTTGAAACTTTTGCAGATTGTGCATCCGAAACGACAGATTGTGCAGGGCATGGCCACAAAATGATCCTGATTTATTATAATAATGTCAGAACGGCGGGGGAGCACCCCGCCCCGCAAAACCCTGGATTTTGAAGGAGGAAAACCACGATGTTAAAAATCGAATGGGATGACGTGATCGGCGTTTTGCAATCCTGCACCACACAGATTGCCGTCATTCTGGGAGCGTTGATTTTAATGATTATCGCTCTGGTAGCTTGTCGCAAGATGAAAAAGAGCAAAAAGTTTATGATTCGCTCTCAGGCTGTTATTGCGGCAGTGTTAGCTGTTCTTATCACTGCAAATTCTGTTTGCTTTGGCCCGTTGTCTACGCTGATCAGTCTGGCAGCTGGCAACGGCACGGTTTCCGAAGAAACTGCTGAGGAAGCAAAAGAAGTTGCTCAGCGTGTTGCCGAAGAAGGTTTCGTACTGCTGAAGAATGATAACGGTGCACTTCCGCTTCAGACTTCTACCAAACTGAACCTGTTCGGCTGGGCGGCTTCCAGTCCGGTTTACGGCGGTTCTGGTTCTGGCGGTATCAACGACCTGTATGAAATTGTCAGTCTGCAAAAAGGCATGGAAGATGCAGGTTTTGAGGTCAATCAGGAACTTCTCGATTTTTACAGTGCCTATACCTCTGACCGTCCTGAAATGTCCATTCAGAAACAGAGCTGGACTCTTCCCGAGCCTCCCGTTAGTACCTACTCTCAGGAGTTGATGGATCATGCAAGAGCATTTTCTGATACGGCAGTTGTCGTTATTGCACGCGCCGCTGGCGAGGGTCACAACGATATGCCGATGGATATGAGTCAGGCAAAGTACGATGATAACTCTGCTGCGTATAAGGATTTTGAAGCAGGCGAGCATTATCTCCAACTTTCTCAGACCGAAAAAGACATGGTAGACCTCGTTTGCAGGAACTTCAATAATGTCGTTGTCATTTACAATGGTGCAAATCCCATTGAGATGGGTTTTGTCGAAGATTACAGCCAAATCAAGGCTGCTATCTGGTGTGCAGGCCCGGGCAATGTCGGTTTTGAAGCTCTGGGTGAAATTCTGTCCGGTAAGGTCAACCCCTCTGGCCGTACTCCCGACACCTTCCCCTATGATTTGGAAGCCGCTCCTTGGTGGAACAACGGTACTTACACGGACTATACCAATCTAGCCGATCTGGCTGTTGAGGGCATGAATGCCGGCAAACCGCAGGTTTATGCTCCATCCTTCGTTGATTATGTCGAGGGCATTTATGTCGGCTACAAATACTATGAGACTGCCGACGCTGAGGGCATCATCGACTATGACAAGACGGTTCAGTATCCGTTTGGCTATGGTCTGAGCTACACCACTTTCACGCAGAAGATGAGCAATATCAAGGATGACGGTACATCCCTGAGTTTCGATGTGACTGTCACCAACACGGGCAGTGTTGCCGGCAAAGATGTCGTCGAAGTTTACTACAATCCGCCTTACACCAACGGCGGCATGGAAAAGGCTTCTGCAAATCTAATCGCTTTTGAAAAGACTGGTCTGCTTGAGCCGGGTGCTTCTGAGACCATCACCGTTACCTTCGATAAAGAAGAGATGGCTTCTTATGATATGAGCGGCACGGGCTGCTATGTGCTGGAGAAGGGTGATTACGTCATCTCGATCAACAGCGATTCCCACAACATTCTGGACAGCAAAACTTACACCCAGAACTCCGATATCCGCTATGATGCCGACAACAAGCGTGACAGCGATGCTGCTGTTGCAGTCAATCAGTTCGGCGATGCAGCTGGTGATATCACCTATCTTTCCCGTGCAGATGGCTTTGCAAATCTGACCGAAGCAACTGCCGCTCCTTCTGACACGAATATGGCCGAAAAGTATGTCGAGGGCTATCATCTGAATGCCAACTACGACTATACCACTGACCTTGACCCGTCCGATGAAATGCCCATCACTGGCGCGAAAAACGGTATCCGTCTAGCTGACCTTCGGGGGGCTGATTACGACGATCCCCGTTGGGATGACCTTCTGGATGAACTCACCATGGATGAAATGGTAAATATGACTGCAATGTGCGGTTATCAGACCCCTGCTGCCGAATCGGTCGGCAAGGTCGCTACTGGCGACTTCGATGGTCCTGCCGCTATCAACAATAACTTTACAGGGGCTGGTTCTATCGGTTTCCCCGTTGAAGTCGTGATCGCTTCTACTTGGAATAAAGAACTTGTGGAAGAATACGGTGAAGCAATGGGCAAAATGAGCAAGGAGATGAATGGCGAAGGTTGGTATGCTCCCGGCATGAACACCCACCGTACTCCGTTCGGTGCACGCAATTACGAGTACTATTCGGAGGACGGCGTTCTGGCTGGTTACATGGGTGCAAGCGCAGTCAGCGGAGCGATGAAACAGGGCGTGTACTCTTACATCAAGCACTTTGTTTTGTATGATGGCAATGCAAAGATGGTCTGTGTTTGGTCGAATGAACAGGCTATCCGTGAAATCTACCTCAAGCCCTTTGAAATTTCGGTCAAAAAGGGCGGCGCAAACGCTCTGATGGTTTCGTGGAGTTTCATCGGCAACAAGTGGGCTGGTGATTGTGATTTCCTGTTTGAAGATGTTCTTCGTGGCGAGTGGGGCTTCCGCGGTATGGTTATTTCGGACTTCTTCCGCAACAACGGCCACGGCTTTATGAATGCGGATATGGCGTTGACAAGCGGCATGGACGCAATGCTGTCTACCTACGATGCTGGCCCGAACAAACCCACTGACACCTCGAATCCGACCACGGTCAAAGAAATGCGTCGTGCTTGCAAGAATATCATGTACACGGTTGTCAACAGCTGGGCTTATGAAAATGGTGATATCTCTGTCGGTATGATGGGGTGGCAGAAAGCTTTCATCGCTGGTGATATCTTGGTTGTCATCATTCTGGCTGCGGTTGAATTCACCTATGTTCGCAACGGCTGGAAAAAGCGCAAAGAAGAGGAAATCGAGTGATAAATCGTTTTTTCCTTTGATGCAGCATTCCCTACCTAGATAACAGAGAGGCTCGCTGCAATAACAACAGCGAGCCTTTTCATTTGCAATAATCGCCGTAATATGTAGGAGAAACTTTCTATGAAATACACCGATATCATCCAAAAACTGAATCTGGAGCAGAAATGCGCTCTGCTTTCGGGCGAGACGGTGTTCACCACCCGGGATTTCTCGGGAAAAGGCATCCCGGCCATCACCCTCTCCGACGGCCCCAACGGCGTGCGCAAGCAGGCGGGCGCTGCCGACCATCTGGGCCTGAACCCGTCTGTCCCGGCCACCTGCTTCCCTACCAGCGCTACCGTGGCCTGCAGCTGGGACCCGGAGCTGGGCGAAGCCGTGGGCCAGGCTCTGGGCGAGGAGGCCGCCGCGCAGGAGGTGGCCGTGCTGCTGGGCCCGGGCCTGAACATCAAGCGCAGCCCCCTGTGCGGCCGCAACTTTGAGTATTTTTCGGAGGACCCTTTCCTCTCCGGCAAAATGGCGGCGGGCTATGTGCGGGGCATCCAGAAAAACGGCATTGCCGCCTGCCCCAAGCACTTTGCCGTCAACAGCCAGGAGCTGCGCCGGATGGCCAGCGACTCGGTGCTGGACGAGCGCACCTTCCGGGAGCTCTACCTCACCGGCTTTGAGATCGTGGTCAAGGAGGCGCACCCCAAGACCATCATGTCCTCCTACAACCTCATCAACGGCACCTACGCCAACGAGAACGCCCATCTCCTGATGGATGTTCTGCGCAAGGACTGGGGCTTTGAGGGGGCCGTTGTCACTGACTGGGGCGGCTCCAACGACCACGCGCTGGGCGTGAAGAACGGCTCCACGCTGGAAATGCCCTTCCCCGGCGGGGACTCCATCCGGGAGCTGAAGGCTGCCGTGGAGAGCGGCAAGATCTCCGAAGCCGATGTGGACGCCCGGCTGGACGAACTTCTGGAGCTGGTGCTGGATACCCACGCCGCCGTGGAAAAGGCTCCGAAGACCTTTGACGCCACGGCTCACCACAAGCTGGCCTGCCGTGCGGCGGCGGAGAGCATCGTCCTGCTCAAGAACGAGGGCGGCCTGCTGCCCCTTCAAGCGGGCGAGAAGGTGGCCGTCATCGGCGATTTTGCCCAGACGCCCCGGTATCAGGGGGCAGGCTCCAGCGCTGTCCACTCCCTTCAGGTGGATTCGGTGCTGGACTGCATCGAGGCCTCCGGCCTTTCCAGCGTGGGCTTTGCCCCCGGTTTTGACCGACAGGGCCGCCCCGACGACGCCCGCAAGGCCGAAGCCGTGGCACTGGCCCGGAAGGCCGACACCGTTCTGCTCTTTTTGGGCCTCGACGAGATCAAGGAGAGCGAGGGCATCGACCGCTCCGATATGAAGCTGGCCGTCAACCAGCTGGATCTGCTGGAAGCCATCGCGCAGGTGAACCCCAACGTGGTGGTGGTGCTGAGCGCAGGCGCCTCGCTGGAAACGCCCTGGCTGCGCAGCTGCCGTGCCCTCGTGTACGGCGCGCTGGGCGGTCAGGCCGGGGCCGGGGCCATGCTGGACGTGCTGACGGGCAAAATCTGCCCCAGCGGCAAGCTGGCCGAGACCTGGGCCAACGCCTACCACGAGACCCCGGCCCACGCCCACTTTGGCACCGACGGCCACATCGTGGAGTACCGCGAGGGCCTCTACGTCGGCTACCGCTACCACCAGACGGCGGGCATCCCGGCAGCCTTCCCCTTCGGCTACGGCCTCAGCTACACGAACTTTGCGTACAGCAATTTGCAGGCGGACGAGAAGGGCGTTGCCCTCACCGTCACCAACACGGGCAAGACGGCGGGCGCGGAGATCGTGCAGCTCTACGTCGCCAAGCCGGACGCAAAAATTTTCCGCCCCGTGCAGGAGCTCAAGGGCTTTGCAAAAGTCTTTCTGGCTCCCGGCGAGAGCCGGACCGTTTCCATCCCGCTGGACGATAAGGCCTACCGCTACTGGAACGTGGACACCAACCGTTGGGAGATTGAGGGCGGCAGCTACGAGCTGCGGGTGGGCGCGTCCTGCGAGGACATCCGCCTTAAGGCCGCCGTCACCGTGCAGGGCACCGGCGCGCCCCACCCCTATGCAGGCAGGGAGATGCTCCACTACCAGACCGCCGAGGTGGGCAAGGTCACGGATGAGGAGTTCCAGGCTCTGCTGGGCCGTCCCATCCCCGAGGGAACGATCAAGATCAATCGCAACATGACCCTTGGGGAGCTGCGCTATGGCCGCAGCCCGCTGGGCTGGCTGGTCAGCGCGGTGCTGGGGCACCTGCTGCAAAAGAGCATCGCCAACGGCAAGCCCGACCTGAACATCCTGTTCCAGTACAATATGCCCCTGCGGGCGCTGGCCAAAATGACCAACGGCGCGGTGAGTATGGGCATGGTGGACGGCATCGTGCTGGAAGCCCGGGGCTTCTGGATCATCGGCCTGGTCAAAGTCATCGTCGAGGTCGTGAAGAACGTCGTCCTCAACGCACAGCTGGAAAAACGCCTGCATCAGGGCTAAGGAGAAGCGCATGAATTTCTGGAACAACTTCGCGGCCAAACACCCCGCCGCAGCCAAGTGGGTGCGGGAGGGCGGGCTTTTCGTCATCGTGTCCAACCTCATCACCGTCTTCAAGTATCTGCTGCTGCAGTTCCTCCCGGCGGCCTTCTCCAGCCTGCCGGTGGTGGATTTCGGCTGGCCGGGCATCGACGTCACCCTGTTTGGCGAGACCTTCCAGTGGAACATCCTCGGCTACGACGCCGCCCACGGCGGCCTGCCCTACTTCTGCGCCTACATGGTGGCCATGGTCATCGGCGAGTGCATCAATTTCCCCATCCAGCGCAACCTCGTCTTCCGCAGCAAGGGCAACCTCGCCAAGCAGATCGGCTGGTATCTTGTGGCCTTCTGCCTCATCACCTGCATCGTCAACTCCATCAACTGTGTGTGGGTGGCCGTGGCGGGCCTGCTGGTGCCGGATTTCATCTACAACATCGGCACCACCCTCCTCAACGGCGGCATCTCCATGGTGATCTTCTTCTTCGTCAATAAGATCATCTTCCCCGAGGGCGAGGCCAAAAAGGCCTGAGCGCCCCGCAGCAGTACCATCTCCTTCATTTTCATTTTCTTCATCATCCAAACCTTCATCACAAGCGACAGACCGCCCGGGACGTACCGTTCCGGGCGGTTTGTCGTCGTTTTGTGGGATTTTGAGCGACGCAGAAATGCGATTTTTTGGCAGATGGCGCAACTTGGCCCAAACCCCTTGCGCTTTTGTGCTTTACTGTGGTAAAATGCAACCGTACTTCTATTGTAGAGAAGGAGGAAAGTATATGATAACCTTTTGCATTGTGGCCACCATTGTGGTGTATCTGGCCGCCATGCTCTTCGTGGGCTTTGCCTACAGCAAATCCAACGAGGACAGCACCGATTTCTATCTGGGAGGGCGCAAGATGGGCCCCCTCGTCACGGCCATGAGCGCCGAAGCCAGCGATATGTCCAGCTGGCTTTTGATGGGCCTGCCGGGCCTGGCCTACCTCTCCGGCATCGCTTCCCCGGGCTGGACCGCCATCGGCCTGGCCGTGGGTACCTGGCTCAACTGGCTCATCGTGGCCCGGCGGCTGCGGCGGTACACCGCCAACCTCAACGCCATCACGGTGCCCCAGTTTTTGTCCCTGCGCTTCCACGACCAGCGCAACCTGCTCAACGCCTTGGGCGCGGTGATCATCATCGTCTTTTTCATCCCCTACACGGCCTCCGGCTTTGCGGCCTGCGGCAAGCTGTTCCACAGCCTGTTCGGCGTGGATTACATGGCGGCGATGCTCATCTCTGCTCTCGTCATCGTGGGGTACACCATCCTGGGCGGCTTCCGCGCCGTCACCACCACCGACCTCATCCAGTCCATCGTGATGTCGCTGGCACTGGTGGCCGTGCTGGGCTACGGCATCACCGCAGCCGGCGGCTGGGGGGCTGTGGTGGAAAACGCCCAGAGCCTTTCCGGCTACCTGACCCTGACGGCCAGCCACGACGCCGCTACGGGCGGCGCTACCCGGTACAGCCTGCTGGACATCGTTTCCACCATGGCGTGGGGCCTGGGCTACTTTGGAATGCCCCACATCCTGCTCCGCTTTATGGCCATTGAGGATGAGAAAAAACTGGTGCTCAGCCGCCGCATCGCATCCGTCTGGGTGGTCATCGCCATGACGGCTTCCATCGTCATCGGCATGGTGGGCCTTGGCATGACCAAGGCGGGGGCGCTGGAATTTCTGAGCGGCT
>RKCM01000040.1 GCA_014858325.1 Oscillospiraceae bacterium
TGCCCAGCACGGCTTCGCCCACGCCTGCCAGCACATAGCAGCCCGCCGAGATGGCGCCCACTGCAGCCATGTCAACCACGTTTCCACCCAGCTGCCCTATGCGCTGACCGTGGCCGCCATCTCGGCGGGCTGCTATGTGCTGGCAGGCGTGGGCGAAGCCGTGCTGGGCAGCAATGCCAACGTCTTCAGCTCCCTCATCCTGCTGGCTGTGGCCATCGCCGTGGAGCTGGTGGTGCTGAGCATCGTCCGCATCCGCACCGGCCACGCCCGGCCGAAGGCTGCGTCCACCAAATAATTTTGCGGCAGGCGTTGATTTTTTCTCCCCAACCGTGATATACTAAAGGAAATTGAGTTATTTTCCCACGGAGGAGGAATCGTCATGCTGGAACAGGTCTTCCAGGAAGTTTACACCAAATTCAAGCTGCATTTTTACCAGAGCATCTTCCAGCGGTTTGCCACCCGGGAGGCCACGCTGACCACCGTGGAGTCCTTCTGCATGGAGGGCATCATGGCCATGGGGGAGCCCACCATTGCGGAGTTTTCCCGCCTGATGGGCATTTCCACCCCCAACGCGGCCTATAAGATCGGCAGCCTTGTCAAAAAGGGCTATGTGGAGAAGATCCAGTCCACCACCGACCGCCGCGAGTACCACCTGCGCCCCACCCAGAAGTATATCGACTACTACAGCATCAGCTACTCCTACCTGCACACCGTCATCGAGCGGGCGCGGGCCCGGTTCTCCCCGGAGGACTGCGCCAAGATGGAGGAGATGCTGTTTGTCATCAGCCACGAGCTGATGCCCGAGCTGGATATGCTGACCCGGGTGCAGACAGAGGCTCCCCAGCGGCAGGCAGAGGACGCCAAAGCCGCCAGACAAAACGGATGATCTGCGCAAAAAGATCCCGCCGCTGTACCAGACAGCGACGGGATCTTTTGTTCTTTTCCCAGCTTACAGCACCATGAACAGGGTGCCTGCCGTTATCAGGGCACAGCCCACCAGGCTTTTGGCCGTGAAGGGCTCGTGCAGGAAAACAAAGGCCAGCGCCAGCGTGATGACCACGCTGAGCTTGTCGATGGGCACTACCTTGGAGGCCTGCCCCACCTGCAAAGCATAGTAATAGCACAGCCACGACGCCCCGGTGGCAAGGCCGGACAGGATGAGGAAGAGCCAGCTGCGGCGGCTGACGTCGCCTATGCCGCTCTGGGTGCCGGTGAGGAACACCATGCCCCAGCTCATGGCCAGCACCACCAACGTGCGGATGGCCGTGGCCAGCGTGGAGTTGACCCCCTCGATGCCGATCTTGGCCAGGATGGAGGTCAGGGCTGCAAACACCGCCGACCCCAGTGCAAACACGAACCACATACGCATTCCTCCCAGAACAAAACGCTCTGCGCTGTTTCTCGACATTCCCAGTGTACTCCTCCCGGGAGCAGATTGCAAGCGTTTCCCCTCCGCCGAGACGGCAAAAGGGCCCGGACGCTGCCGTCCGGGCCCTTTTGTTTAGAAGAGTAGATACATGGTAGGAAAGAGTTTGTTTGGGATGCCTTCAGGCTGCCTGCGCACGCCTTACAGCATATCGGCGAAAGCCTCCAGAGCAGTGGCTGCCTGCCCGAAGTCGCGCATCTGCTGGTCCACGCCCAGCTTGATGTGAGGGATGTGTGCGGCATCCAGAGCCTTCTTCAGGTAGGGATACTCCATCTCCTCGGGGTCGCAGAACTGCTGCATGAACAGCACCAGGCCCTGTGCGCCGCTGTTCTTTGCCAGGCTTGCCACAAACTCGCCGCGGCGGTTCTGGGAAGACTGGGGATCGTACAGCAGGACGTCGTAATCGATGTTGGCAAACTGCTGTGCCAGAGCCATCATCGGGTCGTCCATCTCGGGCACGTCGGTGCGGAAGGAGCGGCTCTCGTGGGCCACATCGTCGGCCACGATGGCCATGTGGTTGTCATCGATGATCTGCAGCAGCTTGGGGTTGTCGCAGATGATGCCGCTGGTGATGATCTTGACGCCCTTCCAGTTGCTTGCGGGCAGGGCCTCCAGCTCATCGTTCAGCTCCTTCAGCTGTGCGGTGTAAGCGTCCTTCAGCATGAACCAGGATGCCTTGAGGACGGCGGAACGGTTGACGGCGGAAACAGCCTCGGGGTGCTCACCGGCCAGCTTGACGAAGCGGCGGCGCTCGGCGCGGCTTGCGTTGTAGACCTTGATGGCGTTCTTCAGGTCCTCGGTGGAGATCTCCTTGCCGGCGATCTTCTCCAGTTCCTTCTTCACGTTGGTGTACTGGTCCACGCAGAACTGCAGGCCGTAGCTGTCAAAGCGGTTCTGGGGGTGTGCCAGGAAGATGACGGGCAGCTTATCGCCCATTGCCACGCGGAAGTTCTGGCTCATGGGGCGCAGAGTATCGCAGATGGTGGGGGTGATGATGCCATCCAGCTTGTCCATGGTGCCGTCCAGCAGCATTTCCAGAGCCAGCTGTGCGATGGTGCAGTAGAAGGTCGCGCAATACTCCTTTGCGCGGCTGATGGTCTTGTTGTTGGAGCCCCAGATGCCCATGGGGACCAGACCGGCAGCGTAGACCAGCTCCTCGGGAGCGTAGTAGGGCAGAACGCCAACGACCTTCTTGCCCTCTGCCTTAAAAGCGTTCAGCTGGCCGTTGGGGTCAGCGGCAACGCGAGAGAATTCCTGCAGCTTTGCTTCGATGCTCATAATCACTGCTCCTCCTTCTTCTCATTGGCCTGCATGGCTTCCACCAGGCCCTGGACGCGGGTCTCGTACTGTGCGGCGTTGAAGTTGCGCGGGTCAGCCTGGTCGCCGTCAAAGCCGGCGGTGGGGATGCCCAGATCCTTGGTAAAGCGGCGCTGCATCTCGGCCATGTAGCCGGACCAGGGCTTGCAGGAACGGTTGTAGTGCACCAGAACGCCATCGACCTTGTTGGCGCGGCAGATGCCCTCACGCCAATCCACGCCCTGCTCGATGCAGACGCTGTTGGGGGCCTTGCAGTAAGCGCGGACCATCTCTTCCATGCCGTTGTACACGAAGCCGAAAGCCGGAGCGTACACGACAGCGGTGACGTTGATGCCGTTGGCCTTCAGGGGCTTGAACAGGGCCGGCAGCTTGGGCCAGCAGGGGATGCCCTCGAACATGACGCGGTACTTCTCGGGGAAGGGAGTGGTGGAGTGGCCGGTCTTGATGGCCTCTTCCAGGTCCACTGCCAGCTGCTCGAATGCTTCAGCAGCAGCCACCTTGCCGCGGGCGGTGACAACGTCGGCCATGTGGTTGAACAGGTCGAAGCCGGAGTAGGGAGCCGGCTTGTACTGCAGGTAATCGCAGACCTTCAGCCAGGCCTTGGCGGTGCGGTTTGCGTTGGCGCAGGCCTGCTCAAACTTCTTCTCGTCAAACTTCTTGCCGGAGATCTCCTCCAGCTGATGGATGGCGTGGTCGAACTGGCCGCGGATGTAGGCGACATAGGTGTCGTCCACGGTGGTGTGGTTGTTGTAGGGGATGTCGATCATCACCAGCGGGATGTTGTGCATACGGGCGATGTTCTCATACCACTTGGTCATGCAGTTGCAGATGTTGTTGCAGCACAGCACGAAGTCGGGCATGGGGATCTGCATCTGCTTGATGGGCTCGATAGCAGCCAGGCGGCGCTCCTTCTCGATGCCGTCGGGCAGAGCATTGATCTCATTGATGTCGTCCAGCACGACGTAAGGAGTCTGGGTCTTGGGGTCCTTCTTGGGCTTGCCGGTGGCCTCGTCGATGACGACGTTGCCGTCTGCATCCTTCAGGGGCTTGCCGGTGGAGGGGTCGATGATGTATGCGCCGGTCTCGGGGTCGAACTTGCGGGCAGCGCGCTTGCCGGCGGCATAAGCCAGGCTGATGCGGGCGTAGCCGCAGATATCGTTGTCGTAGCCCAAATCCTCAGCGGCCTGGCACAGGATCTCGCCGTAACGGTTTGCGGCGATACCAGCTGCCTGGTTCTCAGGATACATGACGTGCAGATCGAAAGCCTCCGCCAGCTCGCAGGGGAACTTGGAGGAAGACCAGCCGACCAGCTCGCCTCTCTTTTTGGCCTCACGGGCCTCTGCATAGACGTCATCGACGACCTTGCGCAGAGCCAGAACGCCAGGACTTACTTGTTTTGCCATAATACAAATCCTCCGTTTTCAGTGATTTTTTAATACTCATCTTTTTCCGGGGAAAGCAACTCCCGCGCCGCCCGGCAAACACCGGGCGGGGTAGGAGGTGTCTATTATTTTGCCGCCTTCTGCCAGGCGAACAGGGCCGCGCCCAGCGCGCCGTTGTACTGGGTGAGGGGGGAGGTGCGGATGGGCAGGCCCAGCTCCTCCTCCAGCGCTTTCACCACGCCCAGGTTCTGGGCCACGCCGCCGGTCATCACCACGTCGGGCTGGACGCCGATGCGGTGGGCCAGGCCCACCACACGGTGCGCCACCGAGTGGTGGATGCCGTTGATGATGTCGCGCTTGTCGGTGCCCATGGACAGCTGGCTGATGACCTCGCTCTCGGCGAAGACGGTGCAGGTGGAGCTGATGGCCACCTGCTTGGTGGACTCCGCGCCCAGACGGCCCAGATCTTCCACCTTGACCTCCAGCACCCGCGCCATCACGTCCAGGAAGCGGCCCGTGCCCGCAGCGCACTTGTCGTTCATCTGGAACTGGGTCATGATGCCGTTTTCGATGTGCAGGACCTTGACGTCCTGCCCGCCGATATCAATGACCGTGTGCACATTGGGGAAGAGGAAGACCGCGCCCCGTGCATGGCACGAAAGCTCGCTCATCTGCTTGTCGGCAATGTCCATCAGGCTGTTGCGGCCGTAGCCGGTGGCCAGCACAAAGGCCATGTCCTCGCGGGTCTTGCCTGCTGCTTCCAGCACCGCATCAATGGCGCGCTGGGGGCCGCTGGTACCGGCGCCGACGGACACCAGGGATTTTGCCACGATGTCCGTGCCGTTTTTCAGCATGATGCACTTGGAGGCCGTGGAGCCGATGTCGATGCCGAGGGTGTAAATGTCGCTCATGGGAATCAAACCTCACTTTATTTGGGGCAGAAAGTTGGTAAAATCAAAGAAAAGAGCAGGCTGTTCCAGGTGCTCTTGATAAAGAGATCAGGAACAGCCTGCTCACAGCGGCTCAGGCAGGGGCCTGCCTGAACCAGGGGAAGTTTTTCGTCAGATCATCAACGCAGATTGTTGACCAGCGATCCGCAGATAGACAGGAAGATCGGGTTGTAGATATCGTCGATGATAACGGCGAAGGAGGGGTACAGCACCCATGCGATGTTGTGCCAGCCATACTCGTCCATGATGGCCTTCTCGTTTGCAACAGCGTTGGAACCAGCGCCGCAGCCCCAGCCGATGTTACCAGCGGTCATAACAGCTGCGCCGTAGTCACGGCCGAACATGTTGAAGGAAACGAAGATACCGAAGAGGACGATCAGGATAGCCTGAGCCAGCAGGATGATGCCCATCTTGCCTGCGACGGGGAGCAGCTTGATGAAGTCGATCTTCATCAGGGTCAGAGCCAGGTACAGCTCCAGCCACATGTGCTCCTGTGCGTCGAACTCAGCGGTGTAGGTATCCTTGCCCATGGCCTCCAAGATGTTGCGGACGATAGCGCCAGCAAACAGGCAGCCGATGAACTTGGGCATCTCAATCATGGGGATGTTGTCGAAGATCAGGTAGAAGGGCAGACCGAAAGCCACGATGAGCAGGATCAGGCCCCAGCTGGTGATCATACGGCTGTTGACGATCTCGGGCTTGGTGGTGAGCAGCTCGCGCTCGGGCTTATCGTTGGGGTCGCTCTTCAGGTTGTGCTTACGGATCAGGTAAACAGCAACGGGGCAGCCGATCAGGGAGCCCATGACGTTGCCCAGAGTACCGGCAGCCACACCGACGGTGGTGGCGTCCTGTGCGCCCATAGCCTCCCAGATGGGGCCGAAGGCACCGGCAGTGCCGACGCCGCCGGACATGGAAGCGGAAGAGCACAGCAGAGACAGCAGCGGGTCAAGGCCGATGAAGTGGCCCACGACCAGACCGACGACGTTCTGCAGGGTGATCAGCAGGCAGGCTGCAATGGCGATCATGGCAGTCAGCTTGCCGCCAGCCTTCTTCAGCAGCTTGGCAGAGAAGCCGTAGCCGACACACATGAAGAAGATGTTCTGGGACAGGTCCTGGATATTGGTCATGTCAAACGTGATGTTGACAATGTGCATACCACGGACGATGGACAGGATGATGGAAACGACCAGACCTGCAACAACAGGTGCGGGGATGCAGTACTTCTGCAGGAATTTGCTGTGGCGGACCATCCAATGGCCGAGGAAGATGACGCAAGCCGCAATGCCCAGAGTCATCATGTAATTGAACTGGTATCCGGTGAGCGTCACCTTCTCACCAATGGGGGTCAATTTGCCAAAATAGCTAAGCAAATCCATAATATAATTCTCCTTTACTTTTTCAAATCTCGCAAAGATACGGGAATATGAATTCAACGCTGCGTCCGGCCTGCCATAGCCGGGCCGCTGCGTCTACCTTCTATCGGAAAAGAGCCCCACGGACTTTCCACCCTGAACGCGGAAAGCCATCTTCGCCGATAAAATTCAACAATAGGGATAAAAAAGGTATCTTCTGCACTGCCGTCCGGGGACGCAGGCAGCGGTAAAGGATATTCACAAAGAAATGGGAGTGCGGGGAAAAGCAAACCATGGGGGAGAAACCCGCACTCCCAAAGGAGGAAGATTACTTCTCGTCGCGGATGATGCGCGGCAGAAGCATCTGGTGAATGGGGCAAATCTTCTCGGGGTTCTGGTAAGCTGCGTCGGTAAAGGCCAGGACGTAGTTGCGCAGAGCCGGCATCTTGACGATCTCATCCACGAAGCCCATCTTGGCGCAGAATGCGGGCTTGGACTTCTCGTTGTAATCGTTGATCATGGCGTTCATCTTATCGATGGTGGGGCCCAGATCCTTGCCGGCCTTCTTCTCGCGGACCAGCTTGCCGGTGTACATGGCAGCTGCTGCGGTCTCGCCGTTCATGACGTTGATCTCGGTTGCAGCGGTGCCGATGCTGAAAGCGTTGGTGTCGTTGCCCTGGGGGCCGCCCAGCACATAGTGTGCGGCAGCGGTGCCCTTGCGCAGGGTGATCTCCATCATGGGCAGGTCGCTGTTCTGGATGGAGTAGATCAGGCTCTGGCCCAGGCCCAGCAGCTCGGCCTTCTCCGCGTCGTTGCCGACGTCGATGCCGGTGGTGTCCTGCACCCAGATCATGGGCAGCTTGTCGCGGGCGCACAGGGTGACGAACTCGTTCATCTTGATCAGGCCCTGACGATACAGCTTGCCGCCGACGCCCACGGAGTTCTCTTTGTACTCGGGGTAGTTCATCAGCAGACCCTGCTTGTTGGCCACGATGCCCACCAGCAGGCCGTCGATCTTGGCGATGCCGCAGATCATCTCGGGGCCGAAGCTGGGCTTGTACTCGCTGAACTCGCTATTATCGGTCAGGCAGGCCAGCACATTGTACATCTCGTAGGGGCGCTTCTTGTTGTTAGGCACGATGTTGTACAGCTCGGTGGGGTCCACAGCAGGAGCTGCAGGCTCTGCCACACGGAAGAAGTCCAGATCGAACTTGGGCAGCATGTCCAGATACTTCTTCACGCCGGCCACGACGCCTTCCTCAGCGGCATAGACCTCACGGAAGAAACCGGTGACGTTGTAGTGGATGGAGACGGAACCCGGGGGATCGCTGCGGACGCCTTCGGTGCTCTTGATCAGAGCCTCGGCGCCTTCCTCATCGACATAGCCCTTGGGGTTCATGCCGCCCACGATGCCTGCGCCGCCAACGGCCATATTGGCCTTCTGGTGGGCGATCAGGATGGTGGGGCTGATGGAGTGGTAGCCGCCGCCTGCGGGGTTGGTGCCGTAGATGCCGACGATGACGGGGATGCCCAGCTGGTTCAGCTCCGCATTGCGGTAGAAGGGGGTGCCGCCGCCGCGGCGGTTGGGGTAGACCTTCTCCTGCTGGTCCAGCTCGACGCCTGCGCAGTTGAGCAGGTAGACGAGGGGGATGCGCAGACGCTTGGCGAGGTCGGAACCACGCAGCAGGCTGTCGGCCTGGCCGGGCACCCAGGTGCCGGCGTGCTTCTTGTTATCGGAAGCGATGACCATGACCCAGCGGCCGTTCACGCGGCCCAGGCCCTTGACGACGCTGGTGCTGCCGAACTTGTTGTCATCGGGGTTGTAGATGGTGTTCAGCGGGCACCAGGTGCCGGGCTCCACCAGCAGATTGACGCGCTGCATAGCGGTCATCTGGCCTTTTGCGTTCATATCGGCGTCGGCCTTACCGGCGGACAGGGCAGCGCTGGTGATCTCGTCGATCTCGGCTTCGATCTTCTTCAGTTCCGCCTCGTTCTCGGGGTTGGGACGCACGGGCTTATTGACAGCGGGCATCTTCTGGAAATAGCCCGGCATAGAATAGTTACCCATAGGTATTGATCCTTTCTTGTTCCGCTCAAACGCGGGTGACAGAGCTTACTTCTCCTTGGGGACCTTGATGAAAGCCTGGCCCGGGTCGATTTCCTCACGGATCAGCTTGATGATCTCGGGAGAGGGGCCTTCCATCAGCTGGGCACGGGAGACGTCGATCTCAAAGCCGGTGTTCTCCTGCACCATCTCGGGGCTGCTGAACGGATAGTAATAAGCCAGATACATCCGCTTGGTCTCTTCGTCGAACTTCATGATGCCCAGATCGGTAACGACCATCTGGGGGCCACGGTTGCCGGGCAGGCCAGCGCGCTCACGGCCGCCAGGGCCGTCCATCCAGCCGCAGCTGGTGATGTAGTCCACGTGATCGATGAAGCGGCGCTTCTGGTGCTGCATCATGATGACGGTGTTGACGTAGGTAGCGATGCCGTTTGCGCCGCCGGAGCCGGTGAAGCGGGTCTGGGGCTTGACATAATCGCCCTTGCCGTAGATGCAGGTGGAGTTGACGTTGCCGTACGGGTCGATCTGAGCGCCGCCGATGAAGGCGATCATCCGATCCTCGTCGTGGATCCACTCGTTGGCCTCAAAGCCCACGAAGCGGACGTTGGGCCACTGCACGGCGCAGTGAGCCATGAAGCGCAGGTCGCCGACGGAACGGGGGACCTCCACGGGGTTGCAGTCCATCAGGCCGCTCTCCACGATGGGATGGCAGCTGGGGCAGACCGAACGCTTTGCAACGGATGCGCCGATCAGGGGCAGACCCGTACCAACGATGACGATCTGGTTCTCTTTGATGCTCTTTGCAATGGCATAAGCCTGCATTTCCTGCTTGGTATACTTAGTATAATCAGACATTGCGTTTTACCCTCCCTGTTCTCAGTTCGCTTAGTGCGTGGTGGAATAACCGAGATGCGGCTCGACCTTGAGGCGCATCAGGCGAGAGCCGCCGATCTTGTCCAGCAGAGCGGGCTGGTCAGCAACGCTGTACACCCACTTGTCCAGATAATCCTTGAAGGTCTCGGGGATGAGGGTACCGGCAGCTGCATCCTCAGCAGCCTTCTTTGCGCGCTCTGCAGCGGCAGCCAGCTTCTCGTCCTCGGGCTTTGCGTCGGCAGCCTTCTGGGCCTTGGCGGCAGCCTTGGCCAGCTGCTTGACGGCGTCCTCTGCATCCTGGTACTTGGAGGCCTTATCGTACTCCTTCAGGGCTGCATCGTCGTCATCGTAGTAGCCGTAGCACTGAGAGGGCCATGCGCCGTAGGGAGCCTTGACGACTGCGTTGACGCACTCGCCGAAGATCTTGTTGGCGGTGGGATCCTGACGGATGAACTCGTCGCTGACGATCTCCTCGCAGGTCACGATGACCTTGCGGGCTGCCACAGCGATATCCACATCGTGGAACTCATCGCCCAGGATGACGCAGGTGCCGTCGGGGCTGGCCTTCTGGACATGGATGATGGCGGTGTCCAGCTTGGGAACGGGAACGGCCACGACCTTCTGGCCCGGCTCGAAGGGGTTCTCCACCTCGACGCACTTCAGGTTATCGACCTTATCGAGGGTCTTGCGGACTTCCTCGCTGATGCCCCAGTACTTGACGAGGCCGGAGCCCTGCATCAGACGGACGGGCAGGTAGGGCAGGCCCAGGCTGGCTGCGTGGAGCTGCAGCATCAGGACGTCCTGGCTGTAGTCCTCATAGATCAGCTTGCCCTGCTCGATGGCAGCGCGGAAACGGCGGCTGACGTTGGTGTAGCCGGAGTTTGCGGTGTAGCAGTTGATGTAGGCCTTGACGCGGCCCTCGCCGATCATGGCATCCCAGTCGCCGCCAGCGGGACCGGCCCAGACGGTGAAGTCGGTCTGGCCCTGACGCAGGATCTCATACATCGCAGCGTAAGGCTTGCGGTTGGTGGTGAAGCCACCGAAGCAGATGCAGTCGCCGTTTTCGACGTACTTGGCAACTGCGTCATGAAGAGACATGACCTTATTCATACAAAAGACCTCCGTTTATTGAATTGTATTGGCTTACAATTTGAAGACTGTGAGGAAGAAGCCTGCCGCAACGGCCGAGCCGATGACACCGGCCACGTTGGGGCCCATGGCGTGCATCAGCAGGAAGTTGGTGCGGTCGGCCTTGGCGCCCTCGATCTGAGCCACACGGGCAGCCATCGGCACGGCGGAAACGCCTGCAGAGCCGATCAGGGGGTTGATCTTGCCGCCGCTGAGGAAGTAGAGCAGATCGCCCAGCAGCAGGCCGCCGACGGTGGAGAAGGCAAAGGCGCACAGGCCCAGAGCCACGATGCCCAGCGTCTGAGCGGTGAGGAAGTTTTCTGCCTTGGCGGTAGCGCCAACGGTGAGGCCCAGCCAGATGGTGGAGATGTTGCACATGGCGTTCTGAGCCACGTCCGACAGACGATCCACCACGCCGGACTCCTTGAACAGGTTGCCCAGCATCAGGCAGCCCAGCAGGGGAGCGACGGAAGGCAGCAGCAGGCTGCACAGCAGCACGACGAAGATGGGGAAGACCAGCTTCTCGGTCTTGCTGACTTTGCGCAGCTGGCCCATCTTGACCTTACGCATCTTCTCGGTGGTCAGCAGCTTCATGATGGGAGGCTGGATCAGCGGGATCAGTGCCATGTAGGAGTACGCGGCAACGGCGATGGCAGGGATCAGGTTGGGGCAGAGCTTGGTGGCGGTGTAAATGGCCGTGGGGCCGTCAGCGCCGCCGATGATGCCGATGGCAGCAGCCTCCGTGGGCCGATACAGGCCGGAGAGGTTGGCCACTGCAAAAGCGAAGTAGATGCCGAACTGTGCGCCGGCGCCCAGCAGCAGGCTGATGGGGTTGGCCAGCATGGGGCCAAAGTCCGTCATGGCGCCAACGGCCAGGAACATGATGCAGGGGAACAGCTCGGTGGAAACGCAGGCGTTGTAAACGATGCCCAGAACACCCGAGTTGAAGGTGGTGGTGCCTGCGCCGTATTCCATCATGCCCGTCAGGGGCAGGTTGGTCAGGAACATACCAAAGGAAATGGGCAGCAGCAGCAGCGGCTCGTATTTCTTGACGATGGCCATGTACATCAGCACAAAGCTGACGGCGATCATCACCGCCTGCTGCCACGTCAGGGCTGCAAAGCCGGACTGCTGGAGCAATCCGCCCAGAATGTCAAATAAATTCATGTTGCCCTCCTCTTATCAGCCGAGAACAACCAGCACAGCGTCGGTATCCACGACGTCGCCCTTCTTCACGCAGATCTCCTTGACGGTGCCAGCAGCGGGAGCAACGATCTCGTTCTCCATCTTCATGGCTTCCATGGTCAGCACGGTCTGGCCGGCGGTGACAGCCTGGCCGACGGTAACAGCGATGTCCAGGATGTTGCCGGGCATGGGAGCGGTGACATTGTTTGCACCGCCGGCGGCAGGAGCAGCAGCGGGTGCAGGTGCAGCGGCAGGAGCGGGTGCCGGAGCCGGAGCAGGTGCAGCAGCCACGGGTGCCGGAGCAGCCACAGGAGCGGCGGGAGCCACGATGGGAGCGGCAGCGGGAGCCGGAGCAGCGGCAGCAGCGCGGGTCAGCGGGGTAAAGTCGTCGAGCTTCTCGACCTGGACTTCATACTTTTTGCCGTTCAGGGTGCAGATGTATTTCATGGGGATCTTCCTTTCTTATCTCTTCTTATCTCTTGCTTATCCGTAGCTTTCTTTTGGGTCAGGAAAGCTCTTTGATGCTCGTGATGCGGAATTTATCGACCGGCAGACCGACCTCTGCGCTGACGGCGCTGATCAGGACTGCATGGACCTCCTCATCGATCGTGTCCTGAGGGACAGCCGGTGCGGGTGCTGCCTTATCGTTCTTGCTCTGCACAGCGACCATGACCTTGCCCAGCAGCAGGATGGCCAGGATCAGCAGGCCCAGGCAGAGGAAGACGGTCAGCAGACCGCTGGCGCTGAGGAACAGCACCTGCACGACACTGATGCTATCGGGATTGCCCAGCATGAAGAGAACACCTCCGTTTCTTGTATCCATATTGTTTCTTATCAGGAAACCCTGTTTCCTGTATCTCCGTGATGAGAATAACACCATAGAACACGCGTTGTCAAGTAGGAAACCTCGAAAAATTAATTTTTGTTAAGAAAGGCGAAAAACGGGCTCTGCTCTTGGCTAAAGTGTACAATTCCCGTCGATTGACGGATTTTGCGCCAAAAGCTTCTTGACGGAATCCAAAAATAAAATTATAATGGACTTGTAAATCTCCTATCAGGAAACACTTTTTATTTTCCGTTTCTGTGCGGAAACTTTTTGATACAGCCCCCCTGCATTTAGAAACCCCATCTACCTATTAAAGAACGTGATACGGGAGTGTAAGTATGAATTCCACCGAAAAAGTGGTCGCACTGATGAAGATCCTGGGCCACGAGCCCTATGTCTACGGTGTGACGGAGCTGGGCGAGATGATCGGCTGCGGCAAAAGCGGAACCTTCAAGCTGCTGAGCGTCCTCGTCAAAGAGGGACTGGCCGCGCAGACGGCCGACCACAAATATACCCTGGGCATCATGACCTACCTGCTGGGCAAGCGGTACGAGGAAAACGTAGGCGTCGTGCGCGCCGTGCGGCCCTATATGCAAAAGCTGCGGGACCTGACGGGCGAGGCCGTCACCTTCGGGATGCTGGTCAACGGCACGCCTACCAGCATCTGCCGCGAGGAAGGGACGAGCCTTGTGCGGGTCATGTCCCATGTGGGCAACTCGCGGCCCGTGTACGCGGGCGGCATCGGCATGATCCTGGGGGCCTACATGGACCCCGACGACGTCCGCCGGATGCTGATGGAGGACCCACCCAAGCCCTTCACCTCCCGCACCATCACCGACCCCTACAAGGTGCTGGAGGAGCTGGCCAACATCCGCAAACAGGGATATGCCGTGCGGGACGGAGACTTTGATCTGGACACCATCACCTTTGGCGCACCGCTGCTGGACAAAAGCGGCAACGCCTGGGCCGTACTGGTCATGAGCGCGCCCCGCAGCCGGGTGGACGATATCGTCAAGGAGCGGTATCTGTTCCAGGTGCGGGAGACCGCCAACCAGATCAGCCGGGAGCTGGGCTTCTCCTCCTGATCGTCGTTTTTATTGTTATTTTATTATTATTATTAAAGGTACGCGGTACCGCCCCATAGAGAGGGATATTGAGAGGGATACGAAGATGAACTACTCTGCCATTCTGAAATTTCGCAATGAGATGAACCCCTTTGCCCAGATGCTCCACATCAACGCCACCGATCTGTCCGAGGGATATGCCCGGGCGGAGATGCCGGTGACGGAGGAGCTCTACAACCCCCAGGGCGCGGTGCACGGCGGCGTGCTGTACACCCTCTCCGACATTGCCGGAGGCAACGCCGCCGCCAGCCACGGCGAGTGGATCGCCACGCTGGACGCCAGCATGAGCTATCTGCGCCCGGCTCTGCGCCCCACCAAGCTCATTGCCGAGGCCCACGAGCTCAAGTACGGCAAGCGCGTCTCGGTCTATGATGTCAAGGTCACCGATCAGGACGGCACCGTCCTGACCACCGGCACCTTTACTTTTGCCTCTCTGGGGCGGAAGATCGAGGCTGCCGGAGAATAAACGGAGGAACAAACCATGAAATTCAACAAGGTAACGGCTGTCTGGTTCAGCCCCACAGGCAACACCCGCAAGGTGGTCCAGACCGTCGCCGACACGCTGGCCGCGGCGCTTCAGCTGCCCCGCGCCGACGTGGACCTCACTCTCCCTGTAGGCCGGGGTGAGGCGCACTCCTTCGGCCCCGAAGATCTGGTCGTCTTCGGCACGCCGACCTACGCCGGGCGCATCCCCAACAAGATGCAGCCCACGTTTGCCGCCCAGTTCCACGGCGAGGGTACCGCCGCCGTGGCCCTTGCGCTGTATGGCAACCGCAGCTTCCAGGACGCCCTGTCCGAGCTGAACGGCCTGCTGCGGGAGAACGGCTTTGTCACCGTCGGCGGCGCGTCCGTCGTCAGCGAGCACGTCTTCTCGGATAAGCTGGCACAGGGACGCCCCAACGCGGACGACCTCGCCGCCCTGACCGATTTTGCACAGCAGCTGGCAGAACGGTTGAAAACTTCGGACGTCCTCACCCCGGTCGCCGTCCCCGGCAACGACCCGGTGGGCCCCTACTACACACCTCTGGGCGTGGACGGCCAGCCCGCCAAGTTTTTGAAGGCTACCCCCAAGACCACCGACGCCTGCACCAACTGCGGCAAATGCGCCGCCGTCTGCCCCATGGGCAGCATCCCGGCCGATGCTCCCCGCACCGTGACGGGCATCTGCATCAAATGCCAGGCCTGCATCAAGGTCTGCCCCCAGCACGCCAAATACTTTGACGACGCTGCCTTCCTCTCCCACGTGGCCATGTTGGAGAAGAACTACTCGGCACGGCAGGAAAACGGTTTTTATCTGTAAGCAACGCTTTTCGGGCACCTGTATCTTGCAGGTGCCCTTTTTGCATAAATTGATGGATCTTGCTGTTTTGCTACGCGGGTGCGAGGACGATTCCATATGGATCTCTTACAGGGCGATTCCACGATAGTCTGTGTGACCGTCCTACTTTCTTTCGCTTGTATCCTCACTCAAACATGATATAATGGAGCAAAGGAGCGTGATACCATGAGCCCAATCGAAGTCCCTGCAAAAATCCAGTTGGTCGAAAAGCGTGAAACACGGACGAGCCGTGGAATGCTCTCAAAGGGCTGGTATCAGGTAGACAACCAGCTTGTCATGGTCAAGGGCAACTCCATCACAGAGGCCGGAACCGCTGGGTATGAGCCGTATTCTGAGGCGATGGCCTCGCTGATTGCACAGGTTCTGGGTCTGCCTCATGTGGAATACGCCCTGATGCCTGCCAAACTCTTTCCCGACATTCAGACCTATTCCTGCGATGTGGTCAGCGTCTGCCCCAAGTTCACAACGGACGATGAACAGCTGTATCATTTTGCAGACTTGGCTGATGCCCATTTCCTTGCCAGCGGTCAGGCCGCTTCACCGGAGGCACTGTTTCAGTATGCGGTAGAATTGTATGGCAAGAAGTGGCTCTATCAAATGTTGGCGTTCGATGCCTTTATCGGCAACGAAGACCGCCACGAGAACAACTTTGATGTGATTGTTCGAGATGGAAAAAATTATGCTCCACCGATTTATGACAATGGCGGCAGTCTGCTTGCGTGGGCAACCGACGAAGAATTGACTGACACGAAACTCCGTTATCAGTTCGACAAAGCCAAACCGTTCCGCAGCCATCACGCCCAGCAGATCAAGCTGATCGATGAGCCTGTGCTGCCTGTGGGTGATCTGGATGCGCTGTATCAGGAAATCATTCAATCTATTTCGCCTATTCTTGCATTGTTGAGCGAAAAAAGAGCATCTGCGATCCGTCAATACCTAAAATACCGTCTGCACTACCTGAAAGCCGCCATGGGGTGATAAAATGGCCTATCTGAAATTGATGATGGATGAAAAAGAAATCGCACACCTAAGCGAAGATGGGCAGTATCTTTGCGCCAATGAAGACGTTCCGCAGTATCACCTTCCTTTGAACCTTTTTATTGGAGACAAACGCAAAGTGCCGCTAGTCGATGTGGTGGTTTGGGCAAAGAAGCGTATTTTTCCGAAAAATCGGATGGACTGCAAGGAAATTCTGAAAATGATGGGTCTGCCGGACTACAATGCGTGGGAAATCGTCAAGCGCACCAACGCCTGCCTGATGGAAGACCCCTATTGGCTGCGATTCAGCGAAGAGGAAACCTTTGAGGACACCACGCGCGGACGAGCCAGAAGAATCATGAATGAGAATCGGAAAACCAGTTACTGTTAAAAAGCCAAATCTCACCGTACATCCTGTACTGTGAGATTTGGCTTTTTTCTTAAGCAATGCAAACGTATCCGTCGGATGTAGTTCAAGGGTTCGGGATTTCCCAACAAGCATTTTGAATTGCAAAATGTTTTTTCGGTTGCTATACTGTGCTTATCAAAGTTTTTTTCGGGAGGATGCCGCTGTGACTGCACAAATAATGCAAATCGAGAACAGACTTTGCCGCATTTACGGCGAAACCCATGCAGAATACCTGCTGCTCCAAATGACCGGCGAGCACGAGCTGCAAAACATGGAAAGCGAGGTTGCCGCTATTGCACAGAGTGCGCACCACTTTCTGTTTACGGCCGTGCCCGTGGAAAGCTGGAACGATGCACTTTCTCCGTGGGAAGCCCCTGCGGTGTGGGGAAAGCAAGGTTTCGGCGGAAAGGCTGCGGACACCCTGCGCTTTCTGACAGAGCGGGTCATTCCCACGCTGAAGCAACAGTTCAGTCTCCCGGAAAACGTCAAAATCATTCTGGGCGGCTATTCATTGGCGGGATTGTTTGCTCTGTGGGCATCCACCCAGACAAATCTGTTCTGCGGTGTCGCCGCCGCATCGCCCTCGGTGTGGTTTCCGGGCTGGATGGAGTTTGAACAGCAGCACCCCATACAGGCGCATCACATTTATCTGAGCCTTGGCGACAAGGAAGAACGCACAAAAAACATCGTCATGGCTGTGGTGGGCGATCACATCCGTACCCTGCACAGCCAACTTACAGCGCGTGGGGTAGACTGCACCCTTGAATGGAACAGCGGCGGGCATTTCAAAGATGCCGACCTGCGCACGGCGAAAGCCTTTCAGTGGGCGATGGGGGAACACACATGACCATTTTGATTGATGCAGACGGCTGCCCGGAGGACTTTCCCGTCGCGGCAGAAGCGCGCAAAAGAAAAAGTCGCAGATTCGTTTGAATCTGCGACTTCTGGCGGAGATGGTGGGATTCGAACCCACGTGCCCGGTTAAGGACAAAACGATTTCGAGTCGTTCTCGTTACGACCACTTCGATACATCTCCATATTCTCTTTTGCGGGGCGGGGTGTCTGGAGCATTCCTTGCACACTGTCCAAGCTTATTTATTATAGCAAAAACTCCGCCTGCCGTCAACCAGTTTTCGGGGGCGGAGTCCTTGTTTCGGGCGCGCGGGCGTGATACAATATTCTCAGCGGCTCTTGCAGGATGCGGCAAAAAACGGGGCATCCGGGCGCGCTTTTGTTTTACCAGCAGCGCTATTGCAGAGCGATTTTACAAAAAGGAGAATCTCATGGCACAACCGAAACAGGATATGGGCAGCGGGAACGTCAAAAAGCTGCTGCTTCAGCTCATGATCCCGGCCGTGGTAGCGCAGGTGGTCAATCTTTTATACAACATCGTGGACCGCATTTACATCGGCCACATTGAGGGCATCGGCGCGGCGGCGCTGACGGGCGTGGGGCTGTTTGCCCCCATCCTGATGCTGCTGAACGCCTTTGCCATGCTCATTGGCGCGGGCGGCGCGCCCCGCACGGCCATCGCGCTGGGGCAGGGCCACAAAGAGGAAGCCGAAAAGATCATCGGTAACAGCTTCACCATGCTGCTGTTCTTTGCCGCGGTACTGACGGCGGCCTTCTACGCGGCCGCGCCGGTGCTGCTGCGGCTGTTTGGCGCATCCGACGCCACGCTGCCCTACGCACTGGCCTACAGCCGCATCTACCTTTTAGGCTCCGTCTTCGTGCTGCTGGTGCTGGGCATGAACCCCTTCATCACGACGCAGGGCTTTGCCAAGACCAGCATGCTCACCACTGTCATCGGCGCAGTCATCAACATCATCCTTGACCCCATCCTGATCTTTGGGTTCGGGATGGGCGTGCGGGGCGCGGCCATTGCCACCGTGCTCAGCCAGGCCGTGGGTGCCGTGTGGATCCTGCGCTTCCTCACCGGCAAAAAGACCATCCTCCGGCTCCGCAGGCAGAATCTCCGTCCGCAGCGCCGGGTCATCCTGCCGGTGATGGCTCTGGGCATTTCGACTTTTGTGATGATGTCCACCGAGAGCCTGCTCTCCATCAGCTTCAGCTCCAGTCTGGCCCGTTACGGCGGCGACGTGGCGGTGGGTGCCATGACGGTCATCACCAGCGCAAACCAGCTGTGTACGCTGCCCATCCAGGGCATCTGTCAGGGCGGCCAGCCGGTGGTCAGCTTCAACTTCGGCGCCGGGAAAAAGCCCCGGGTCAAGGAGGCTTTCCGCTTCCTGCTGACCCTCTGCGCTGGCTACGCCACCCTGTTTTGGCTGCTGATGATGGCTGCACCAGGCCTTGTAGCAAGTATTTTCACCTCCGATACTGCCCTTATCGAATACACCGCCTGGGCTATACGCATTTATATGGCAGGCATGTTTGCCATCGGCTTTCAAATCGCGTGCCAGCAAAGTTTTATGGCGCTGGGGCAGGCGAAGGTCAGCCTGCTGCTGGCCTGCCTGCGCAAGCTCATCCTGCTCATCCCTCTGATCTTCCTCCTGCCCCATATCCTGCCGGAGCCGGTGTTCGCCGTCTTCGTGGCCGAGCCTGTCAGCGACATTCTGGCGGCTTCCATCACCGTCATCACCTTCCTGTCGCGGTTTGATAAGATTTTGGACCACGGAGCAGAAACCGTCTGACCACAAAAAATGGAGTGCAGCGTTTGCCAGCTGCACTCCATTTTTTTGCTTTTCGCTTACAGTTTCCCCATCAGAATGGCCAGCACGGCTTTCTGGACGTGGAGGCGGTTCTCGGCCTCGTCGAAGATCTCATCGGCGTGCTGTTCAAAGACGGCGGAGGAGATCTCCTCCCCGCGGTGGGCGGGAAGGCAGTGGAGGACCATGGCGTCGGGCTTAGCGTTTTCCAGCAGCTTGCCGGTGAGCTGGAAGCCTGCGAAGTCCCGCAGGCGCTGCTCGGCGTCGGGCGTGCCGGGGGCGGAGTTGTTCCACACCGCCGTCACCACCACATCGGCGTCTTTCACACCCTCGGCGGGGTCGGTGGTGAGGTGGAACTTGTCGCCATACTGATGGGCGAACGTCACCACGTCGGCGGCGGGGCGGTAATCCCGGGGGCAGACGCAGGTGACGTGCATGCCGGAGAGCAGGCCGCCCACGATGAGGCTGTTGGCCATGCTGCTGCCGTCGCCCACAAAGCAGAGCTTCTGCCCGGCCAGAGGGCCCCGGCGCTCCCGGATGGTCATGAGGTCGGCCAGCACCTGACAGGGGTGGGCGTAGTCCGTCAGGCCGTTGATGACGGGCACACCCGCCAGCTCAGCAAATTCTTCCAGATCGCACTGGCGGTAGGTACGCCAGACGATGCAATCGTAATAGCGGCCCAGCACCCGGGCGGTGTCCTTGAGGGGCTCGCCCCGGCCGGACTGCAGCTCGGTGGAGGCGTTCATGTAATGGCCAAGGCCGCCCAGCTGGTAGACGCCCACCTCAAAGCTGGTGCGGGTGCGGGTGGACGCCTTGGAGAACATCAGCGCCACGCTTTTGCCCGCCAGCAGGGCAGGGGTACCCCCGGCTTTCTGCTGGGCCTTGAGCCGGTCGGCCACATCCAGGATGTGGGCCACCTCGCCGGGGGTGAGGCTGCTCAGTTTCAGCAGATGTTTCATGCATTGCCCTCCGCAGCGGCCGGGTCCATCTCGGTCAGCACGCTGCCGAGGATCTCCAGCGCCAGATCCACATCGTGGGCCGTCAGGGTCAAAGGCGGCAGCAGGCGAAGACGGGTCTTGGCCGTCAGCACCAGCAGGCCCTTTTCGCGGCAGGCAGCCAGCACGTCGGCGGCCTGGATGCCCTCCAGAAACTCGATGCCCACCATCAGGCCGATGCCCGTGATGCTCTTGACACGGGGCAGCTTTGCCAGACCTGTGCGCAGCTGGACGGCCCGCTCGTTGACATTGGCGAGGAAGGCGTCGTCCAGCTTATCCAGGACCACGTTGGCACCCGCGCAGACGACGGGGTTGCCGCCGAAGGTGGAGCCGTGGCTGCCGGGGCCCATGCCCGCAGCGACTTTTTCGTTCATCAGCACCGCGCCGATGGGCAGGCCGCCGCCCAGGCCCTTGGCGAGGGTGACGATATCCGGCTTGAGGCCGTAGTGCTCGCAGCAAAGGAAGGTGCCGGTGCGGCCCACGCCGGTCTGCACCTCATCCACGATGAGGACGAGGTCCTTTTCGTCGCAGAGGGCGCGCACGGCCTGCACATACTCGGGGTCCAGCGCCATGACGCCGCCCTCGCCCTGCACCAGCTCCAGCATGACGGCGCAGGTATGGCGGTCCACCAGCTCGGCAAGGGCGTGGATATCGCCCGCCTTGATGTACTGGAAGCCCTCATTGAAGGGGCCGAAGAACTGGTGGAAATTCTCCTGGCCGGTGGCGGTCAAGGTGGCGATGGTGCGGCCATGGAAGCTGTTGACCAGCGTGATGATTCCATCGCGGCCCTTGCCGTAGTGGTCGTAGCTGTACTTGCGGGCCATTTTGATGGCACCCTCGTTGGCCTCGGCACCCGAGTTGCCGAAGAAGACCTTATCCATGCCGGTGCGCTTGCACAGCTTTTTGGCCAGCTTGCCGCAGGGAGCGGTGTAGTAGAGGTTGGAGGTGTGCTGCAGCTTATGGGCCTGCTCGGACACGGCCTCGGCCCAGGTCAGATCGCAGTAGCCCAAGCTGTTGACGCCGATGCCGCTGGTAAAATCCAGATACTTCTGGCCCTCGGGGCCTTCGGCGTAAAGGCCGTGGCCTTTTTCCAGCACAATGGGGTTGCGGCCATAGGTATGCAGGACATAGTGATCGTCCCGCTTGATGACTTTTTCAGAATCCATAACGTTACCCTCCCAGCTTCAGTGAAACCCTCTCCGTCATCGCTGCGCGATGCCACCTCTCCCGAAGGGCGAGGTCTTTTGCCATCTAAATCCAAAGCCGCAAGGAGCTCCCCCTTTGGGGGAGCTGTCGAGCGAATGCGAGACTGAGAGGGTCGTTTCTTTTATTATAAAGGCATTTGCCGTTTTCCGCAATCCTTATTCCCGGTGGCTGCGGCGATAGAAGCGGGTGCCGGAGCCGCGGTCGGAGAAGAGCTCCAGCAGGATG
>RKCM01000142.1 GCA_014858325.1 Oscillospiraceae bacterium
TCAAATTGCATAGTACACCTCATAAAAGGCTGCTTTGTTAGTATAGCGCCAAAGCCAACCTTTGTCAACACCAAAACAGGCAGAAAACCGAAAAAATTTCAATTTCCCCGGTTTCCTGCCCGTTTGGATTCTTAAAAAGCCTGTTTCAGGCGATTGCTTACAGGTACTTCTTCACATCGTGGGGGAGGGCTGCCTCATCGGCACTGACGGTGACGGTGACCTTGACGGAATCGCCGGCAATGGCTGCCATCTCATCCAGCACAGTACCCAGACGGTTGATGTCGTGGTTGAGCACCTTGAGGATGCCGTCGATGTACAGGTCGGTGATGTCGTAGTTGCTTGCCATCAGGCCGGCGACAAAACCGTACAGCATCTCACCGCCGCAGACCTTGTACTCGTCCAGATCGATCAGGCGAGCTGCAGGAGCGATGTCGTAGGTCAGCTTCATGCCCTTCTCGACGACGACGACGTTGCCCTTGGAGGTCTTGACCGCATCGTTGATCTGGTCGATCATAGCCTTGGTCTTACCGGAGCCCTTAGCGCCAACAATCAGTTTAATCATAGTTCTGTCCTCCTGTATTTTCCACGCCTTGCGGCGGGAGATCATGTTTTTGTTGCGGATGCTTCCATTCTATAAAGAAAGGGAGCTGCGCTTACTTCAGCTTTGCTTCCAGCTCAGCAGTCAGGTTCTCGTAGCCCGGCTTGCCCAGCAGTGCAAACATATTTTTCTTGTAGCTTTCCACGCCCGGCTGGTTGAAGGGGTTGACGCCCAGCATATAGCCGCTGCAGGCGCAGGCACGCCAGAAGAAGTAGATCAGGTAGCCCACGCTGTAGGCAGACAGGTCGTCCAGCTCGATGACCACCTCCGGCACGCCGCCGTCGGTGTGGGCAAGGATGGTGCCCTCCATGGCCTTGCGGTTGACCACGCTCATGTTCTGGTCGGCCAGGAAGTTCAGGCCGTCGAAGTTACCCTCCAGCGAATCGATGAAGAGGTCCTGTGCGGGCTTCTTGACGTCCACGATAGTCTCGAACATGGTGCGGGAGCCTTCCTGGATGAACTGACCCATGGAGTGCAGGTCGGTGGAGAAGATGCAGCTGGCGGGGAACAGGCCCTTGTTGTCCTTGCCCTCGCTCTCGCCAAAGAGCTGCTTGTACCACTCGTTCATCAGGGTGAAGTTGGGCTCGTAGCACTCCAGGATCTCCACGCTCTTGCCCTTGCGGTAGAGGATGTTGCGGATGGCAGCGTACTTGTAGGCGTCGTTGTCGGGGCTGCAAACGGAGAAGCGCTCCATGGCGTCGGCAGCGCCCTGCATCAGGGCGTCGATATCGATGCCGGCGGCGGCGATGGGCAGCAGGCCCACAGCGGAGAGGACGGAGTAGCGGCCGCCCACGTCGTCGGGGACCACGAAGGTGGGCCAGCCCTGTGCGTCGGCCAGCTGCTTCAGGGTGCCCTTGGCACGGTCGGTGGTGGCGTAGATGCGCTTGTTGGCTTCCTCCACGCCCACCTCATCTTCCAGCAGCTTGCGCAGCACGCGGAAGGCGAGGCTCGTCTCGGTGGTGGTGCCGGACTTGGAGATGACGTTGATGGAGAACTTTTTGCCCTTGCACAGAGCCATGATGTCGTTGAGGTAGGTGGGGCTGATGCTGTTGCCGCAGAAATAGATCTTGGGGCCGCCCTCCAGCTCGTTGTGGAACTGGCCCTTCACGGCCTCTACCACGGCGCGGGCGCCCAGATAGCTGCCGCCGATGCCGGCCACCACCAGCACCTCGGAGTCCTGCCGGATCTTGGCGGCAGCCTCCTTGATGCGGGCAAACTCTTCCTTATCGTAATCACGGGGCAGGTACATCCAGCCCAAGAAGTCGCTGCCGGGGCCGTTCTTGGCTTCCAGCGTCTTGTGGGCGGCTTCCACCTGCGGGTAGATCGCCTGATATTCTTCCTCTTTGATGAAGGAGGAAAGATGCTTGGTGTTCAGTGCGAGACTCATTTTATCAAAACCTCCAGACAAATTTAGGGCCTTGACCCTGCGAGGGTTTTTCTTGGTATAAGTGTACCGTTCCCATCGGGCAAAGTCAAGGCCAAAATCCTTGGTTTTCATACAATTTTAATAGTGTTCTTTTGGATGCTCTCACACTTTTTGTTCAGCCAGCCGAGTGCAATTTACTCTCTTGAAGCAGTTTTGGGCGATTCTGTGTTTGTTTTGGCTACCCAAGGCCGCAAAGGCTCTGCCACAGCAGACCAAAGGCCTCCGGGAAAGCAAGTTTCGGTGCATCGGCCGCCGCACAGACATCATAGGTATCCAGCAGGCTCTCCCCCGCATAAACAGCCACACGGCCCACAGCCTGCCCTTTTTCCACCGGGGCTTCCAGCTCCTCGGGCAGGGTGAGCTCTGCCCGAAGCGAGGCCGCACCGCCTTTTTCCAGCAGCACCGTCTCAGGCAGGGCGGAATAATCCAGCGGCACACTGCCCGCCGCGCTCCCCCGCACCGTCCGGCTCAATGGCTGTGTTTCCAGCGCAGGCAGGGGTGCCGCTTCGTAGGCGGAGAAACCGTAGTCCAGCAGCGTCGTGGCGGCCTGGAAGCGCTCGGCGCTGCTGGGCGCGCCCAGCACGACGGCAATGAGGTGCAGCCCCTCCCGGGTGGCAGAGGCCGAGATGCAGACCCCCGCCCCGCTGGTAGTGCCGGTTTTCAGGCCGGTGATGCCGCGGTAGCGCTTGAGCAGCTTATTGGTGTTGACGAGCTGGGTCTGGCCGTTCCGCAGGCTGTCGGTCCAGATGCCGGAGTAGTGCAGCACCTCGGGGCAGGTGTTGAGGATCTCCCGGCTCATGATGGCCACATCCCGGGCCGTGGAGAGGTGGCCGACCGTATCCAGCCCACAGGCGTTGCGGAAGGCGGTGTGGTCCATCCCCAGCTGGGCGGCCCGGGCATTCATCTGCTCCACAAAGGCCGGCTCGCTGCCGCCCACCAGCTCGGCCACCGCCACGGCGGCGTCGTTGGCCGAAGAAACGCAGATGGCCCGGAGCATCTCATCCAGCGTGAACTGTTCGCCGGGCTCCAGCCAGATCTGGCTGCCGCCCATGTGGTAGGCGTGCTCGCTGACCGGCACAGGGGTGTCCAGCGTCAGGCGTCCATTGTGGATGGCCTCAAAGGTCAGCAGCAGGGTCATCACCTTGGTGATGGAGGCAATGGGCATGGCTTCGTCCGCATTTTTCTCATAGAGCACCCGCCCGCTCTCCTGCTCCACCAGAATGGCCGCCCGGCAGTGGAGGGAAAACTCCGGCTGCGCCGCCGCAGGCAGCAACCATTCCGCCTCGGCCGGCTGGGATGCCGCCGTTTGCGCTGCCGGGGCCGCCAGCAGATGCCACCCCATCCCCTGCGCCGTGCCAAAGGCCAGCGCAAACAGCCAGAAGCAAAGCACCGCCGCGCAGAGCGCCGCAAACCGTCTCCGTTCCATCTCGTGTCCCTCCCGCCCGTCGTTCCAATGGTTCTGATTGCATTCTATGCAAAAAAAGAGGGCGCAATGCTCTTTTCTCCTGGGGAAAAATCTGCTATAATAAGATGGTTTATTGTTTTTGTCGAAAGGATATCTCATGCGAGTTTGTTTTTATACCCTTGGCTGCAAGGTCAATCTGAACGAGACGGGCGCTTTGGAGCAGATGTTCCGGGGCGCGGGCTTCACCATCGTGCAAGAGGGCGAGGAGGCCGACGTCTTCGTCGTCAACAGCTGCACCGTCACCAATTTTGGTGACCAGAAGAGCCGGAAGTGGCTCCGCCGGGCCAAGCGCGAGAACCCCGGGGCCGTCACGGTGCTGACGGGCTGCTACCCGCAGGCCTTCCCCGAGGAGGCCGCACAGTTTATGGAGGCCGACCTGGTGTGCGGCAACGGCGACCGCAAGGCCATCCTGGACAATGTGCTGAAACTGCTGGACGGCCACGAGCGGATCGTCGCCATTGCCCCCCACGCCCGGGGCGAACAGTTTGAGGAGCTGCCCGTGGAGCGATTCGAGACCCACACCCGGGCCTTCATCAAGGTGGAGGACGGTTGCAACCGCCAGTGCGCCTACTGCGTCATCCCCCGGGCCCGGGGCCCGGTGCGCAGCCGTAAGGAGGAGAGCATCCTGGCCGAGCTGCGCCAGCTGGCCGCCTCCGGCTACCGAGAGGTAGTGCTCAGCGCCATCTCCCTGCCCAGCTACGGGCTGGACACCGGCACCAACCTGGTGGAGCTGGTCGAGCACTGTGCCGAGGTGGAGGGCATCGAACGCATCCGGCTGGGCAGCCTCGACCCCGATATGCTCACGCCGGAGTTCATTGCCCGGCTGGCGGCGGTGGAAAAGCTCTGCCCTCAGTTCCACCTGAGCCTGCAGAGCGGCTGCACCGCCACTTTGCGGCGGATGCGCCGTGTTTACACGGCCGAGCAGTACGCCGAGGTGGTGGCACAGATCCGCGCCGCCTACGGGGACCGCCCGGTCAGCTTCACCACCGACTGCATCTGCGGCTTCCCCGGGGAGACGGAGGCGGATTTTCAGGAGAGCTGCGCTTTCTTGAAGAAGATCGGCTTTTTGAAGGTGCATGTCTTCCCCTACTCCCGCCGCAGCGGCACCCCCGCCTACGACTTCCCGGATCAGATCCACGAGCGGGCCAAGCAGGAGCGGAGCCGCGCCATGAACGCCGAGGCCGAGGCCATCCGCCGGGAGGTGCTGGCAGGCTATGCGGGCATGGAGGACGACGTGCTGCTGGAAACGCCCCTCTCCGAGACGCTGTTCACAGGCTACACCCGGCTGTATGTGCCTGTAGTGGTATCCGCGCCGGGCCGCGCAAGCGGCGAGATCGTCCACGTCCGTCTGGGCGAATACGACGGTGAGCGCGTCCGGGCCGTGTTGGCATAACGCGCCCCTGGGTTTTGGTAAAACTGCCAAGAATTTTTGCCAAAACTTTGTGCAAACCTTACCAGTCGTGAAATTCATAACAAAATTGAGCCTGAGGGGTTTTCATCGAAATTCGTTTGTGTTACAATAAAAGTGGATTACCGGGGGCAGCGCGCCGATCGCAGCGGCGCGTGTACCAAAGCCGCCGGGGACAAGCCCCTGTTTTGTGCGCCATGCGGTCGGTTTGTGCTGCGTGTCTTGAGAGCCGGGGCTCGTTCGGTTTTGTTTGATACAAGGAGAGATTGGAATGAGTTTTAGAGGAATCAACACGACGGTCATCCAGATCCGCCGCCAGGTGTTCACCGAAGTGGCACGGATGGCCTACGCCAATGTAAAGGGCGAAGCCGCCAACCACCTGATGCGCAAGATCCCTTACACCATCATCCCCGGTGAGGAGGGCAAGCTGCGCAAGGACATCTTCCTGGAGCGCGCCATCGTTGAGGAGCGCGTCCGCCTGGCCATGGGCCTGCCCACCCGCCGCATGGACGAGCACAACAGCGTCGTTTCCGGCCTGGAAGACGCTTCCATTGCCGACAAGTACTACGATCCCCCGCTGGTAAACGTCATCAAGTTTGCCTGCAACCGCTGCCCCGAGAAGCTGGTCAAGGTCTCCGACCTGTGCCAGGGCTGCCTCGCCCACCCCTGCATGGAGGTGTGCCCCAAGAAGGCCATCACCTGGGAGAGCGGCCGCTCCACCATCGATCAGGAAAAGTGCATCAAGTGCGGCCGCTGCGTCGGCGTCTGCCCCTACAACGCCATCGTGAAGACCGAGCGCCCCTGCGCAGCAGCCTGCGGCATGGGTGCCATCCACTCCGATGAGCTGGGCCGTGCCGAGATCGACTACAGCAAGTGCGTTTCCTGCGGCCAGTGCCTCGTCAACTGCCCCTTCGGTGCCATTGCCGACAAGGGCCAGATCTACCAGCTGATCCAGGGCTTCAACCGCGGCGACCGCATCTACGCCCTCGTGGCCCCCGCTTTCATCAACCAGTTCCCGGGTCTGGCCTCTACCGGCAAGCTGAAGGCCGCCCTGAAGGCACTGGGCTTCTACGATGTGGTGGAGGTCGCCATCGGTGCCGACCTGTGCACCGTGGATGAGGCCCACGACTTCCTGGAAGAGGTGCCCGAGAAGCGGAACTTCATGGCCACCTCCTGCTGCCCGGCCTGGAGCATGATGGCCAAGACCGCTTTCCCGGATCTGGCCAAGAACATCTCCATGACCATGACCCCCATGGTCTTCACCGCCCGGATGATGAAGCAGGCCGACCCCGAAGCCCGGATGTGCTTCATCGGACCCTGCGCCGCCAAGAAGCTGGAGGCCTCCCGCCGCACCATCCGCTCCGACGTGGACTTCGTGCTGACCTTTGAGGAGCTGGCCGGCATCATCGAGGCCAAGGACATCGACGTGGAGAATCTGGAAGTCGATCCCAAGGAGATCGACCTCGTCCACGCCTCCGCTGCGGGCCGCGGCTTTGCCCAGTCCGGCGGCGTGGCCAAGGCAGTGGCCGACAAGATCAAGGAGTGGCACCCCGATATGGACGTGAAGATCGCGTCCGCACAGGGTCTGGCCGAGTGCAAGAAGCTGCTGATGCTGGCAAAGGCCGGCAAGTACAACGGCTACCTGCTGGAGGGCATGGGCTGCCCTGGCGGCTGCATCGGCGGCGCAGGCACCATCGCCGACCCCGCCAAGACTGCCGTGGTGCTGAACAAGTATGTGAAGGACGCTCCCTTCACCGACCCCGAGCAGAGTTCCTTCATCGCCAACATCCACATGCTGAAGGACGACCCCAATTTTGAAGTCTGAGTTCTGACTTTTCAAGACCGTCTCCCTGCCGGGAGGCGGTCTTTTGTTGTATTCTCCACAAGATTTGTTGAAAGTGCAACATTTTTGTGAAACTCTCTCAACACAATTGACATTTTACACAGAGTATGCTATTTTGACAGTGATGAGTCCTGCCCGGCGGGCCGCCGGGGCCGCAGCGGGGCTCCTGCCGCTTTACGGCAAGAAAGGGTTTGATCCAATGAAAACTGCATGGAAACGTGCCACCCTGGGGTTCGTCTCCCTTGTGCTGCTCTGTGTGCTGGCACTGGCCCCCGCTGCCGGCGCAGCCACCAAGCTGGATGTGGGCGTCGCTTTCTGGAGGGAGAAGGCCGAGCAGACCTCCCTGGCCGACGACGGTGTGGACCACGACCGCACCGCTACCCTCACCCGCCAGCCCAACGGCACCTATACGCTGGAGCTGCCGGTGAAAAAACTCTCGAAAGTGAACATGACCGGCCGCCTGACAGGCCTGACCATCGGCGATGTGTCCTATGACGGCGTGCTGAGCGGCGAGTTCAAGGACGACACCGCGATCCTCACCATCAAGAATCTGCCTGCCTCGGTGCTCACGGGCAGCGACAGCAGCAAAGCCCTGACCGTGACGGCCAACATCAAGATGGACCTCCAGCTCCTCGGCGAGCTGACCGCTCCCACCCGCCTGTGTGTCTGGGTGGAGGAGCAGCGCTGAGGCACAAAAGCCAAGTCCATGCAAAAAGCCCTGCAGGGCTGTGCGAGAAATCTCTCGCCGCTCTGCAGGGCTTTTCTGTTTGCTTGAAACTTCGAGCGCTTACTCCACGATGATGCTCTTGCCCGTCATCTCTGCCGGGACCGGCAGACCGATGTAGGGCAGCATGGTGGGAGCGATATCGGCCAGGCAGCCGCCCTCCCGCAGCTTCACATCGCCGCAGCCGATGGCCACAAAGGGCACGACGTTGGTGGTGTGGGCGGTGAAGGGAGTGCCGTCCGGGTTCATCATCTTCTCGGCGTTGCCGTGGTCGGCGGTGAGGAAAGCGCAGCCGCCGGCGGCCAGCACAGCCTCGATGACCTCCTTGACGGCGGCGTCCACCGCCTCAACGGCCTTAACGGCGGCGTCAAACACGCCGGTGTGGCCCACCATATCGCAGTTGGCGAAGTTGAGGATGATGACATCGTACTTGCCGCTCTCGATGCGCTGCTTGCACTCGGCAGCCACCTCGGGGGCGCTCATCTGGGGCTGCAGGTCATAGGTGGCAACCTTCGGGCTGGGGATGACGCAGCGGTCCTCGCCCTCGTAGGGGGCCTCCACGCCACCGTTGAAGAAGAAGGTGACGTGGGCGTACTTCTCGGTCTCAGCGATGCGCAGCTGGGTCTTGCCGTGGGCAGACAGATACTCGCCCAGAACATTCTTCAGCTCCACGGGCGGGTAGGCCACCTCGCAGTTGGGCATGGTGGCGTCGTACTCGGCCATGCAGACGTAGTGCACCTGCTTGCGGCCGCCCCGGCGCTCAAAGCCGGTAAAGGCGTCGTCGCAGAAGATGCGGGTCATCTGGCGGGCACGGTCGGGGCGGAAGTTCATGAAGATGACGGTATCGCCATCCTGCACGCGGCCGCCCTCGCAGGTGACGCAGGGCAGCACGAACTCGTCGGTCTTGTCGTCGGCATAGGATGCCTCGATGGCCTCCTGTGCGTTGGCCGCGTGGTTGCCCTCGCCGTAGACGAAGGCAGCGTAGGCCTTCTCCTCACGGTCCCAGTTGTTGTCGCGGTCCATGGCGTAGTAGCGGCCAGAGACGCTGGCGATCTTGCCGATGCCCAGCTCATCGAGCTTTGCCTGCAGGTCTGCCAGGAAGCCCTTGCCGGAGTGGGGGTCGGTATCGCGGCCGTCGGTGATGCAGTGGAGGTAGACCTCCTTGGCACCCATGTGCTTGGCCATTTCCAGCACGCCGAACCAGTGGTCGGCATGGCTGTGGACGCCGCCGGTGCCCACAAGGCCCATCAGGTGGATGGCCTTGCCTGCATCAATGGCAGCCTTCATGTTCTGGACGAGAACGGGGTTCTTCAGCATCTCACCGTCCCGGATGGACTTGGTGATGAGGGTGAGCTGCTGGTACACGATGCGGCCCGCACCCATGTTGGTGTGGCCCACTTCCGAGTTGCCCATCTGGCCATCGGGCAGGCCCACGGCCATGCCGGAGGCCTCGATGGTGGTCATGGGATATTTTGCCATCAGTGCATCGAGATAGGGCTTCTTGGCGGCCGTTACGGCGTTGCCGTAGGTCTCGCTGGGGGTCCAGCCAAAGCCATCCATGATGCAAAGAAGTACAGGTTTTTTGGACATAAAAGTGAATCTCCTTAAAAATTAGCCCTTGGTGGCTGCGTTGACGATGACGGCAAAGTCCGGGGCCTTCAGGGATGCGCCGCCGATGAGGCCGCCGTCCACGTCCTTTTTGCTGAGCAGCTCTTCGCAGTTCTTGGCGTTCATGCTGCCGCCGTACTGGACGGTGGTAGCCTCTGCCACAGCCTCGCCGTACAGCTCGCCCACCACCTTGCGGATCTGGGCGCAGACCTCCTCGGCCTGGTCAGCGGTAGCGGTCTTGCCGGTGCCGATGGCCCAAACCGGCTCGTAAGCGATGACGACATTGGCCATCTGCTCGGCGGTGACGCCCAGCAGGGCGATCTTGGTCTGCATCCGCACCAGCTCCTCGGTGACGCCCTCCTCGCGCTGCTCCAGGCTCTCGCCCACGCAGAGGATCACCTTCAGGCCGGCGTTCAGGGCAGCCACGGTGCGCTTGTTGACGGTCTGGTCGGTTTCAGCGAAGTACTGGCGGCGCTCGGAGTGGCCAACGATGACGTACTCCACGCCCAGGTCCAGCAGCATATCGGCGCTGATCTCGCCGGTGAACGCGCCGCTCTTCTCAAAGTGGACGTTCTCGGCACCCACATGGATGTTGGTGCCCTTGGTCTTCTCCACAGCGGTGACCAGATCGGTATACGGGGTGCAGATGACCACCTCACAGGTGGCGTCCTTGACGGCGGGGATCAGCTCGTCCACCAGCTTGGCAGCCTCGGTGGCGGTCTTGTTCATCTTCCAGTTGCCTGCAATGATAGCCTTACGCTTTGCCTTATCCATGCTATTTTCTCCTTTTTTACCTACTCACAAAAACAAAAAGGTGCAGCGGCGCCTGGCCGCCGCACCTCTGAGATGCTGTTTGTCGAATGCTTATGCGTTCTGGATGACCGCGATACCGGGCAGCTCCTTGCCCTCCAGATACTCCAGAGAAGCGCCGCCGCCGGTGGAGATGTGGGTCATCTTGTCGCCCAGACCCATCTGCTGGACAGCTGCTGCGCTGTCGCCGCCGCCGATGACGGTGGTAGCGTCGCTCTCTGCCATAGCCTTCGCCACAGCCAGAGTACCGGCAGCCAGGGTGGGGTTCTCGAACACGCCCATGGGGCCGTTCCAGACCACGGTCTTGGATGCCTTGACAGCGTCTGCAAAGAGCTTCATGGTCTCGGGGCCGATGTCGCAGCCCTCCATGTCAGCCGGGATGGCGGTCACGGGGACAACGGTGGTCTCGACGGGAGCGTCGATGGGATCGGGGAAGTTGGCCACGCAGGCGGTGTCCACGGGCAGCAGGAGCTTCACGCCCTTCTCCTTGGCCTTGGCCATCATTTCCTTGCAGTAATCCAGCTTGGTGTCGTCGCACAGGCTCTTGCCGACCTCATAGCCCTGTGCCTTGACGAAGGTGTAAGCCATGCCGCCGCCGATGATGAGGGTATCGACCTTCTCCAGCAGGTTGGAGATGACATTCAGCTTATCGGCCACCTTTGCGCCGCCCAGAATGGCGGTGAAGGGACGGACGGGATCGTTCACGGCGTTGCCGAGGTACTTGATCTCCTTCTCCATCAGGTAGCCCACAGCGGTGTCGCTGATAAACTCGGTGACACCTGCGGTGGAGCAGTGTGCGCGATGGCTGCTGCCAAAGGCGTCGTCCACATAAGCGTCGGCCAGGGAAGCCAGATCCTTGGAGAACTCGGGCAGGTTCTTGGTCTCTTCCTTGCGGAAGCGGGTGTTCTGCAGCAGGACCACGTCGCCGTTGTTCATGGCAGCGACGGCAGCCTTGGCGTTCTCGCCCACGACGTTGTCATCGTCTGCAAACACGACGGTCTTGCCCAGCTTCTTGCTCAGAGCCTCGGCAACGGGTGCCAGGCTGAACTTTGCCTCGGGGCCGTTCTTGGGTTTGCCCAGATGGCTGCACAGGATGACCTTTGCGCCGTCGTTGACCAGCTTCTGGATGGTGGGCATAGCCGCATTGATGCGGTTCTCGTTGGTGATGACGCCGTCCTTCATGGGGACGTTGAAGTCGCAGCGGACAAGGACCTTCTTGCCGCAGTAATTCTCGTCGTCGATCGTTTTCTTACCTAAACCCATGGTAATAAACTCCTCTCAAATTCTTTTCATTTCGGAATCGAATTTTGCTCGCTCTCGGGGGCATACAGCCCCTGCCACCTACTATTATAAACAAAACCTGCGCGTATTGCAAGGACAGGAGATGGATAATTTATTAACAAACTTTGTCTCTGGATTCCGGGAAATGTGTGTATTTTGACAAGGATTTGACGAAGAGCGTCTTATTCTCTTATAAACAATACAGCTTTCCAGAAAATTGTATCTGAAAAGCTGTATCGTTCGTTTTTATGTTACAGATCCGCAAACAAGTCGCTTTGGTAAACCCCAGCGTCCAACATTTTACGGAAACTTTCTTTCACCGCGGCAACGTCTTCCTTATAGGTCATGCCATACCAGGTATCGTTGGTGCGCAGGACCTTTACGGACATTTTGCCTTCTGCCAGCTGTTCTCCGATAAAGGTCGGGATGAGATATTCTGCTTTCAGCGGATCAGCGGGGACCTCGTTCTGGAAAAATTCCACGAAGCCTGCATCCAGTGCGGCCAGAAACGCCGGAGTCAGGCCCCACATATTCATCGATACCAGTGCATCGACGTCCAATGCTGTGCCATCGGTCTGTGCACCCGCAGCCGTTTTGACGATGTTTTTCGTCTCAACCACTTCGGTCAGGTTGCTTTGCGCATCCATCTTGCAGATGCCGCGTGTCACGCCGCCGTTATCGGACAGCGTATTTTTCAGCACAAAGCCTGCCATGCAGGACGTGCCGCCCTGCACCAGATATTCGTGTACAGCCCGGAAGCCCTCCTTACCGTAGTAATCATCTGCATTGATGACGATGAACGGCGTGGTCAGCTTCGATTTTGCCGCCAGAACAGCCTGACCTGTGCCCCAGGGCTTGGTGCGGCCCTCCGGCAGAGCACCCGGGATATCCCGCAGATCTTGAAACGCATACTCTACGGTCACATTATGAGCAGAGCAAACAGAGGCAATGCGGTCACCGATGACCTCTTTGAACTCCTGCTCGATATCCTTGCGGATGATGAATACGACATGGTTGAAGCCTGCTTCCACAGCGTCATGAATGGAATAATCCATGATGATGTGCCCCGCAGCATCCACCGGCTCCAGCTGCTTGATGCCGCCGCCAAAGCGGGAGCCGATCCCGGCCGCCATGATCAACAATGTGGTTTCCATTTTCATACTCCCTCTCAGCCAAAGCACTTTTCCGTCATTGCCAGCGCCGATGCGATGACCGCATCCATATCGTAGTACTTATACTCGCCCAGACGGCCGCCAAAAATGATGTTCGGCTCCGCATCGGCCAGCTTTTTGTACTCCGCATAGAGGGCACCGTTCTTTTCATCGTTCACGGGGTAGTAGGGCTCGTCGCCGGGCTTCCACTCGGAGGAATACTCGCGGCTGATGATGGTCTTGGGCAGGTCATTGCCGTTTTCGTCCTTGCCAAACTCAAACCACTTATGCTCGATGATGCGGGTCCACGGCGTTTCGCGGTCGGTATAGTTGACGGCAGCGTTGCCCTGGAAATTGGGCTTGTCCAGCAGTTCGTTCTCAAAGCGGACGGAGCGGTATTCCAGCGTGCCCAGTTTGTAACCAAAGTAGGCGTCGATGGGCCCGGTATAGACCACCTTCTCCGCCAGCGCATCCAGCTCGGCCTTGTGGGCCAGATAATCGGTGCTGAGCCGCACCTCAATGCCGTCCAGCAGGTTGGCCACCATTTTGGTGTAGCCGCCCACCGGGATGCCCTGATACAGCGCGTTGAAGTAGTTGTTATCAAAAGTCAGGCGCACGGGCAGGCGCTTGATGATAAACGCAGGCAGCTCCTTACAATCGCGGCCCCACTGCTTTTCCGTGTAGCCCTTGATGAGCTTTTCGTAGATGTCGCGGCCCACCAGCGAGATGGCCTGTTCTTCCAGATTCTGCGGTTCGCCGGTGATCTCTTTGCGCTGCTCCTCGATTTTGGCAGCCGCTTCTTCCGGCGTCACCACACCCCACATCTTATTGAAGGTGTACATATTGAACGGCAGGGAGTACAGCTCACCCTTATAATTTGCCACCGGGCTGTTGGTGAAACGGTTGAACTCCGCAAACTGCGTGATATACTGCCACACTTTTTTATTGTTGGTGTGGAAAATGTGGGCGCCATACTTGTGCACATTGATGCCCTCAATGTTTTCCGTGTAGACGTTGCCCGCAATGTTGGGGCGCTTGTCCACCACCAAAACAGACTTGCCGTGGGCTTTTGCCTCGTGGGCAAAGATGGCTCCGTATAAGCCGGAACCGACAACTAAGTAATCGTACATAGATAATCCTTCTTTTATCTTTCGTCCATCTTAAAACTTCAAATACTCATTCTGAAATCACACAATTGTATATCATAGTTCATTGAAGTTCCGACAACTGCTCAATAGCGTGCTTTTCATCATTTCTATGGCTTCTACTCAAAGTTGTCAAGCATCTTGCCACTCGGAATGCACCGAGTTCCAGCGCCAGATAAATTATCTTCTCTTTTCTGGATAGTGCTCTCCTGAAAATGTAACATGACTCTGCAAATCCAAAATTCGAATTCAGGTCAGACCTCGTTTTCTTACAGTATTCTCTTGCGAATTCTGGCCGGATTTTCTTTAACGCCCACAAGTGAGTTTTAAATTTTGCAATTTGGAGATAGTCTAACTGATTTCTATCAGAACACTTTCTGGCAAAAGCATCCAAATATTCAAAAATCCGAAAGTGAACATACAGTCGCTCATCATCCGCTGCCACATCTTGTCCCGGACGCTGCATCCTGTAATAGTAAAGGTATTCAGGAATTGCAACCACAGAACGAGCTTTTCCTAATGTTTCAACTTTGAATGGAAGGTCATCAAATCTTGGAAGATCTAAATAAAAATGAATTTTACTGCGCTGAATCAAATCTTTCGAATAGATCCCTCGCCATATCGCTACACGCTGATTTGCAATTAGCTCATTAATTTTTACAGGATCTTCAGTCCCTTCGTTATAGGGCCATCCTAAAGGGTCTTCTACTTCCATTGTTTCACCAGTGGATTCGTATAATTCGTTATAACCGCAATAGCTGATCTCGTAGCTGCCTGTAATTGCACGAGTTAATAATTTTCGAAACATAGAAGGATCGATATAATCATCTGGGTCGATAAATCCGATATAATGTCCTTTCGCGTGTTCCAGCCCATATTGACGAGCAGAAGCACAACCACCATTTTGCTTGCGGAGGAGTTTGATTCGCGGGTCCGCTTTTGCGTATTGCTCTACAATTTCAGAGCAATTATCGGGTGACCCATCATCCACAAAAAGATATTCAATATATTCTGCTTTCCATGCTGTGGTAGTTTCTATGCATTTGGGCAAATATTTTGCAACATTATACATCGGGAAAATAACACTTAACTCAATATTATTATCGGTTGGTCTCTCCCAATGCAAAACTTCATTGCGTTTCTTATAAGATAAATAAGATAAAATATGAATTTCATCCGATACTTTACGGTATTTTTCCCAAATTGTAAACGCATTCATTTGGTCTTTGCATAATGAACCAATCAAAAATTTGGGTGCCATTGCAGCATAGGGCAAGATTTCTTCATTTTTGGACAGCGAGTCAAATACTAAAGCAAACTCTGTGGACGATGGTGAATAATCCAACAATTCTTCACGATTTTTTAAGCAAATTTCTTTAGGAAGGGTACCTGGCTCCTCGTAATGTGCTACTTCAAGAAAATCAGAAAAATTCTTTTTTTGCTCTTTTGTAGAAGTAAAAATCAAAAGTTTTCTCAATGGTTGAAGTCTACAAATATCTGCAACAAGGTCTGTTTTGCTTTCGGTGCCGCAAAGTAATATAACTTCTTTAATTTCTGGATGTGTGGATATATACCATGCGATTTGATTCATACTATTTTGTCCTCACTTTCTAAGTAAGCGCCGCCGCACTTTTTTGCATGCATCGACAAGATGATAATTTCCAAATACCTGATATCCGATTGGCTTGCGGAGCAAACTTAGCATCATCCATAATCCACGGTGCTGCTGTCCAAACATTTCTTTATAGGTACGTACATATTTTGAAGGAATTGCACAGCATAATTTATGTGCCTGCGGAATCATCTTCTTCATGACTTCTGGTTTCGAAACATCAAATGCCCAGCGAGTAAAAGACATCATCATATCAATGATGTAGGAGACTTCGTCCTTTCGCCAGTTGTTTTCTAATGCATACGTAAGCGTTTTGGCGAAAACTTTTATCGTATCCAATCTTGATTCGTCTGAAAGAGATGTTATCTGGTTACCAGAACTTACTCGGTATACAAATCCACAGTTTGGTACTGCAATGCAATTACGTGCCCAGTAAAATAAATAAAAATGAGGGAAGACGTCTTCCCATTTTACACCTACGGGGAATTCGAAGTTGTGGTTCTTCAGAAAGGCGCTTCTCCACACAGAACGACAAATATTAGCCTCCAAAGAATACATTTCAGGATGTTCTCTCGGAGTACAAATATGATTTTGTGCAAAGATGTTTTCAAGAATAGGTTTATCCATCCACTCCGTGAATTGCATTGTAGCCATGCTATACACAGTCGGAGTCATAAAAATAATATCTGGCTGCTCGGTTTCTCTCATAAGAGCTTCATGGAGTCGTTCTGCGGTGCGAGGCATCCACCAGTCATCACTATCTAGGAATGCAATAAAATCAGTTGTCACCAACTTCATTCCACTGTTACGAGCAGCACCAAGGCCTTTGTTTTCTTGATAAAAATATGTAAATTGCTCAGGATAATCATGTGCATACTTTTTGGCAACTACGGCACTATTATCTTTTGAACCATCATCTACTACAATTACTTTGAAGTCTGAGTATGATTGATTCAATAGGCTGTGAAGGCACTGTTCAATATATGCTTCCACATTATACATGGGGACAATGACTGTTAAAAAAGGTGATTTCACGTTTATATTCCTCCTATTACTCCATCGAAATTCCGCGCTGATCAAGCCTTCTCATACGCATCGCAGACTTCTTTGGTATCCCCCACCATCTGCACGGTACCGTGCTCCAGCCAGACGACCTTGGAGCACATCTCGCGGATCTGCTCCAGATTGTGGGAGACGAACAGCACGGTCGTGCCGCCGCTCATCATTTCCATCATCCGCTTCCGGCTCTTCTCCTGGAAGTTGGCGTCGCCCACCGAGAGGATCTCGTCCACGATGAGGATCTCCGGCTGCACCTCTGCCGCAACAGAGAAAGCCAGACGCGCCAGCATGCCGGACGAGTAGTTGCGGATGGGCATCTCAATGAAATCGCCCAGCTCGGAAAATGCCACGATCTCGTCATACTTTGCCTTCAGGAACTCCTCGCTGTAGCCCAGGATGGCACCGTTCAGGTAGATGTTCTCCCGGCCGGTGAGGTCGAAATCGAAGCCGGAGCCCAGCTCCAGCATGGGGACGATGTTGCCCCGGGTGATGACCTTGCCCTCCGTGGGTTCCAGAATGCCGGAGATGACTTTCAGGGTCGTGCTCTTGCCCGCGCCGTTGTGCCCGATGAGGCCCACGGTCTCGCCCTTTTTCACGGTGAAGGAAACGTGGTTCAGGGCGGTGAAGTCCTGAAATTCCAGCTTGCCGCGCAGGGCGGTGGTCACAAATTCTTTCAGCGAGAGGATGCGGTCCGCGTTCATGTGGAAGCGCATCGTCACGTCGTTTACTTCGATCATCGTTTTGCTCATAACGTCCCGCCTCCCTTACAGATACAGCACAAATTTGTTCTGGGTCTTTTTGAACACCAGTGCGCCCACCAGCAGTGCGGCCAGCGCCATCAGCAGGCACTGCACATAGACCACCGGATCCGGCGAAACCCCGCCCAGGATACAGGTGCGCTCCGCTTTGATGATGTGATACAGCGGGTTGAACTGCAGCACAAACTTGAATTGATCCGGGATGATGGTCTCTGGGTAGAACAGCGGCGTGGCGTACATCCAGATCATGCTGAAAACGTTCCAGAGAAACTGCACATCCCGGAAGAAGACCATGGCCGCAGAAAGCAGCATAGCCACGCCCAGCGTAAAGAGGATAAGGCAGACCAAAAAGTACAGCGCCAGCAGCGCCGATTTGCGGAAGTGCACGCCTGTCAGCAGGGAGACCATCAGCATAGGGACCAGCGAAATGGCCAGATTGACCACCGAGGACATCACGCGGGTGAGGGGGTAGATGTACTTGGGCATGTAGACCTTGGTGATGAGGCCGGAGTTGCCGATGATGGACATCAGGCCCATACCGCAGGCCTCGTTGAAGAAGTTGAACGAGACGATGCCGATGAGCAGGTAGGCCGGGTAATACTCGATATCGGATTTGAAGATGGTGGAGAAGATGAAGTACTGCACCGTCATGGTCAGCAGCGGATTCAAAAAGCTCCAGAACACGCCCAGGACCGAGCGCTTGTACTTGGTCTTGAAGTCGCGGGAAACCAACTGCTTGATGAGGAAGCGATATTTTTTCACGGCCAGGATCGCCGCAGCGAGCACATCCGGCTGGCCGTGCAGATAACGGCTCCACACCAGGACCAAGACCGCCAGCAGCACAGCTCCGATGATGCTCACCAGTGCTCCGTAATGCTGGCCTGCCCGGATAAAGTCTGTGCCGGCGGTACTGAAGCAGAGCTGGCCCACAGCCTGCTGCCCGTTCAACACCAGTCCGCCCACGGCCCCATTGCTGCCGTCCATCAGAGGCGAAACGGCGGAACCTTCCCAGGAATCCGCTGTAATGCGAAGCGCAAGTTCTACGCCGGGTAGATCTTCCAACGGCTGCTCCGCGTAGAGGGTGGTCGTGCCGCCCTCCGGGATCGTGGCAGCGTCAAACTGACCGCTCATCAGCACCTGATCGGTATCGGTCCGCAGCAGTTCCATAGAAACCGTTCCTGCGTTTTCACGGTAATACGTACCCCAGAGCACAGAGACGGATTCCAGCCGCTGCACATTTGTCTGAAAATACTGTGTCACCTCGTTCCCGCGGCACAGTTCAACCGTGCCGGAAGTGGCCGCAGGCATTTTCTGTTCTCCGCGGGATTCCCGATACCGCAGCTGGTCGCCCGTCAAAAAGTAAAATGCGACCACAAAAATAAGGTAGGCGATGAAGATTCCCTGTAACACCTGCTTGAGGTAGCGATAATTTTCCTCCGCCTCCTTTTTCTTTTCCTTTTTAATATGCTCTTTCTTCAGCATAAAGAAGCTTCTCCTTCAATTGATTTTTTGTCTTCCTGCGCTGTGTTCAGATACTCGACCTTCGGCGCAAATCCAATTCCCCGCACCATGCTGCTTCCTAAGACCCATAATCGCTTCAGGCGGTGGTCTTTTGCATGGAGCAGCACTTCCAGCCCATGCTTCCCGCAGCGAGCCAGATAGTAGCAGACGCCTTTGGCGCCCTCCTGCCGATAGGTATAGTTTTCGTTGCGGTAGGCATAGCGATAGCGGTCAATGCGTTCCGGCACATCCAGTGCCAGATTGCTGCCGTTGTTTTGCGTCATCGCGTGCACCACGCGGCTCTTTCCCGCAATGAAGCTGGGCATTCCCTGCCGCACGGCAATGCGCCGTGTGTATTCGATGTCATCGCCCCAAATAAAAAAATCTTTGATCGGCAAGCCAACCTGCTGCACCACGCAGGCCCGCAGAAAGAGCGATACAAAGGTCGCCTGCTCGGCCTGCAAAAGCCCGTATTTCAGCAATTCGCTGTAATCCCAGAAGCTTTTTTTGGCTTTTTGCCGATTCATTCGGCACTCGTGCCCATCTGTCCACAAGGCCACGCTGCTCAGCCAACCGTAGTCTCCGTGCAAAGCGGTATCCGCTTCCAGCAGCGCTTCCAAAGCCTCCGGCTCCGGGAAGCAGTCATCGTCCATGAGCCAGATGAATGGATATCCTCTCTCCGCCGCCCAGCGCACCCCAAAGCTGAACCCTCCGGCACCGCCCTGATTTTTCTCCATTCGGTGATAGCAAATGGCAGAGTCTTCCCGCATGGCTTCCCGGACTTCAGCTTCGGTATCGTCGGTGCTGGCGTTGTCCACTACAAGGATATCGCACGGTCTGCTCTGCCCTCGCAGCGCCTGCAGACATTGGAGCAACATATTCTTTCGGTTATAGGTAACCACCACTGCTGCAACTTGATTCATGTTTTTCCCTGATATGATAAAATCTACCTTTTTTCGCATACGCAAAACACCCCGGGCGAAAAATCGCCCAGGGGAATTTCAGATGCAGTTTTCCGCAATTGCTGCAGTATAGACGACCGCGCATACAGCGTTTGCCATGCGTTCTGCTTTCTCAGCAGATCTTGCATCGACACAGCAGCTTCTGGTATAACGCGACACTCGTCTCACCCTTTCTTGTCCTCGAAGGCATCCTCCATCCTACGAATGGAAAAATACCCGAACATTCGACATCATTGCGTCAAACCTTTCCGTATTTTATCATAGTTGCAGACATACAGAGTCGAACTCATAAAAAAATGCTCTATTTCAAAATGAAGTACGAATTTTCTTATCACTCCTTAGGATGGTTTTGTCAAACGGCCATGCTCACCAACCGACAGCAGACACGCGGATTTTAACACAACAAAAAACCGCCCTCCCGCTCATGGCAAAGCCACAAGCGGGAGGGCGGATAAAGCTTTACTTCAATTCAGAAGCCAAACTCCATTAGCAGTTCTCAGCGAAGTACTTAATGGTACGGACCATCTGAGAGGTGTAGGAGTTCTCGTTGTCGTACCAAGACACGACCTGAACCTGATAGGTAT
>RKCM01000178.1 GCA_014858325.1 Oscillospiraceae bacterium
CACCGTGGGTGACGGACAGCACGGCACGGCGCGTTGGGCAACGCCCAAGGAGATTCACACGACCTATCATGTGGTCCCGTTTCGCCCTCGCCGCTGGCGCAAGCCGCGCTGTGGGCGGCCAGGTAGGCCCGCCGGGCCTCGGCCTCGGCGTTCTTGGCGGCTTCGTACTGGGCGTTCAGGCCGTCCAGCTGGCTCTTCCCCGCTTCCTGATGGCTCTGCCACGCGGCGTCCTCTCCGGCATCGGCAGCCGCCCGGGCCAGCAGGGCCGCGCCCCGGTTGACGAGGGCCGCCGTCTCTTTTTCGGCGGCTTCCCGGCCTGCGTTCACAATATTCTCCAAGGCAGCCGCCCGGGTCTGGGCCTCTGCCAGCACGGCGTGGAGATTTTCCAGCTCCACCCGGTCGCCCTGCAGCGCTTCCAGATCCAGCTCCGGCTGGGGCAGGATGTACTGGTACAAAAACTCCCGGAAATTGGGGATCTCGTCCATGCTGGTGCCCATCTGGAACACCTCGTTGAACTTTTTGCCCAGCGGGCTGGACGCCCGGCCAATGCCGAGGGCGCGGCAGATGCGGTCCCGGGCCTCGCCGGGGCTGCGGGTATAGGAGAGCCGCCCCACGGCGGGCTTAAAGTCCTCCTTGGCGCTGGGAGCCCCGGTGCGGGGGTCGATAAAAGGCAGCTGCTCCAGCGTGCAGCCGTCCTCGGAGAGATACCAGGTCTGGTCGCCGGGGTGCAGCTCCTGCATGGGGCCCTCGGACTCCACCCGGACGGCGATGACAAAGGGGCACCGCTTGACGGTATCCCGGAACTCGATGCCGATGTAGGCCACCGTGCGGCCCGGGCGGCGGTAGGCGTTCTCGCCCCGCTGCTTGGCGTGGACGGAGCCCTGCAGGGTGCGTCCGCTTTTTTTGTTGCCCAGGGCGTTGAAATTGCGGTTGGTGGTCAGGCAGTAGCGGATGGCGTCCAGAATGGTGGTCTTGCCCACGGCGTTGACGCCGATCATATAGGTGAGCCGGGCACAATCGAAGGTAACGTTTTCAAAGTTGTGCCAGTTGATGAGTTTCAGCCGTTTCAGTTCGATCATTCTTCCACCTCCGCGCCGCCTGCCGGGTCCTCCGGGCGCTCATACAGCCCCAGCTCGCTGCGGGTGCGGGCGCTCTCGGCGGCAGCGTCCGCCAAATCGGCGTCGGGCAGGGCCAGCAGCACCGTGGGGAATACTTCCATGCGGCTGTCCAACCCCGTCAGCCGCCCCACCGGGCGGGCCAGATTGTACCGCCGCAAAGTGCGCATCAATTCTTCCAGCGTCCGCTGGTCCAGGCGGCGGGGCAGGTTCATCTTCTGCAGCTCGGCCTGCACCTCCTCCACCGTCACCAGCACCTGATCCGCGCTGGCGGAAAGGCTCTCCCGCTTCTGCAGATAGAGCAATCTCAAAACCAGCAGCAGGATGCTCTCGTATTTCAAAAGGCGGGCCTGGCTGCCCTCGTGCTCGTTGACAAGAGCGGCCGCCTGCAAAGGCGCGGGGTAGAGCAGCACCGCATAGCCCAGCGGCGCAAACACGGCCCGCACCTCGTTCAGGTGGTCCTGCACATAGAGATATTTAGCCCGCTGGTCCTCCACGCCGCCCAGCACAAAGCAGTGGTTGAGGAGGTAGTTTGCGGTCTCTTCCAGCAGTTTATTCGGTTCAGCCATGGGTCTCTTCCTCCTCGTGGGACGCCCTGCGGGGCGTCAAAACAAATTCTTCAAAGCGGAAGCCGCCCCGCTCCACCCATTTGCCCGTGAGGGTGATGTCGTAGTCCCGCCGGGGCGATTGGGAGTAGGTGTGCAGCCCGATGACCCGGGCAAAATCCTCCGGGTACTCGGCGGCAAGGGTGGAGGCGTTCACCTGCGGGCGGGCCGCCAGCGCCTGCCGGGCCAGCCGCTCCACGTTTTCCTCGGTGACGGCCATCCGGGCGTAATCCAGCAGCAGCTTCTGCTCCTTTTTCAGTTGTTCGGGGTCCAGCTCGGCTGGCCGGACGGGGGCCAGCGGCGTCTCGCTGCGGGGCGCGGCGGGCGGGTAGAGGGGTTTGGGCCCAAACACCGCCGCCGGGTACAGGTGCAGGTGCTTTGCCACAGGGCCTTCGTCCAGCCGGAAGAGCTGGTCCGGCGTTTTGATCTCCTCGGCGTACCGCCGCAGCAAAGCCGTGACGCTGCCCTGGGCCGAGCGGTCGCTCAGCAGCAAAAACTGTGCCCGCTGCACCGCCCGCTTGCGGTAGCGGATGTGGCTGTCGTCGATGTCCCGGATGAGGGTGCTCATCTCTTCCAGCGCATCCCGCTGCTTCTGGATGAGGGCCCGCACCGCCGGGGCGGCTTCGTTCGGCGCGCACCGCTCCACCCGGGCGTAATCCAGCGCCAGCTGGGGTAGGTACTTTGTCTCGCATTCGTCCAGCCCCTCTTCCAGGTAGGCGCGGTAGTTGAAGAGGTTGTCGCTGGTCTTGAAGCGGTGGTACGCCGCCGCCACCACTTTTTCCTCGTACTGGTCAAACAGTTCCAGCACCTCCTGCGGGGTGCGGTTGCGGGTCAGGCGGTCGATGTAGTGCCCGATGGAAGCGTTCAGGGCCCGGAGAGACTTGTTCAGCGCTTCCAGGTCGGAGGCCACCTCGTGCAGGACGTTCTCGTAGGGGCTTTTTTCCTCCCCCACGCCCCGCAGCAGCTGCCAGGCCTTGTAGAGCTTGCCGGTGTAGATCACAACACGGGGGTTCAAAATTTCTTCCAGCGCTTCCAGCAGCGGTGTCACCTCGGGCACAAAGGCCAGCGAGGGCTCCTGCTCGTAGCTGCCGGGCTGTTCTTCCAGCCAGCCGGTGCGCCGCAGCCGCAGCAAAAAGCCCACGGCCAGCGTATGGGGGTCCCGGGTGGGCTGCTCGTCCTCATCCCCCGCCCCGTCGGCATCCAGAGCCAAAGGCTTGGCAACGGCCGCAAAATAATCCTCCGCCCGGCTCACCGCCTCCGCGCGGGAAAGGCTGTAATCCGCCGTGTGGCGGCACTCCTCCCACAGCAAAAGCAGCAGCTCCGCATAATAGGCCCGGTTGGGCCCCGCCAGCGGGCGGAAAAGCTTTGGGCTGACCAGTTCAAACAGCTGCATCGAAACGACCCTTTCTCACAGAATAGTACAACTGTTATTGTACCACAATCCGCAAGATAAAAAAAGCACGGGCCCGCAAACGATGCAGTATCGTCTGCCGGCCCGTGAGGCGCTCCCCTATTCCCGGGCGAACCCGGCAATCTTTTGGGATGTCCGCTCCCATTTGCCCGCGGCAAAAACCGCGTGCGGGATGCATCCCTTCCAAAATTATGTTTATTTTAGCACGGGAAGGGCGCGGTGTCAATAAAAACGACTGAATTTGAGCCCGAACGGGCGAAAAATTTTGCCCAGTCTTTTCCGCAAATTACACAATTCTACCACGAATTTGTGTTAGACTAAGACCAGAATTCAAAAAAGGACGCTTCCCGGTTGCTCCCCCGGGCGGCGGCTCCCTTCCAAAATTGCAGGCCAAAAACTTGAAAGCCCCCGGAACACTGTGGTTCCGGGGGCTTTAAGTTTTTTAACCTCTCCGTCTGCTGCGCAGACACCTCTCCTAATAGGAGAGGCAAGTCTTGGCTCCCCTACTAGGGGAGCTGGCGCGAAGCGCCTGAGAGGTTTAGTATCCACGGACAGAAAAACTTCTCTCCCACGGGTCGGGCTCCACGTCCTTTTGGCGGATGCGCGTAATCTGGATGTAATCGCTGCGCTGGATGAGGGCGAAGAGCTTCCTAAATTTGGCCGGGTCGCCCTGCACTTCCAGCGTCACCGAGCCGTCGTCCTCGTTCTGCACCCAGCCCGTCAGCGCAAGGCTTTGGGCGGCATACCGGGCGCGGTAGCGGAAGCCCACGCCCTGCACCTGCCCCTCGATGGAGTAGCGGCGGCGGACGGTGCCCTCCGGCAGCGCGGGAGGAGCACCCCGCTGGTCTTTCAGAAAATCAAACATCACAGCTCCTGATAAGCGCTCATGAGGGCGGGGATGAACTGCTTTTTGCGGCTGACGACGCCGGGCAGCGTCCAGCTGTCGTCGGCGTCGGGCTCCATCTCAAAGCCGCTGCGCAGCATCTCGGCGGCATGGCGGCCGGTGCAGATGACGACGCTTTCCTCCTTGGGCACATCCGTCAGCAGCATGTAGAGGTCTTCCACGTTCTGCTTGTTCATGGCCTCGGGCAGGTAGGGCTTGAGCAGCTCTTCCGCCGCCTTGAGGTTCTTGCGGGTCATGTAGCTGCCCTGCGCCACGCCGAAGCGGACGTCGCCGCACATGAACACCTTGAAGTCCTGCAGGAACACTTCCTCGGGGGTCTTGCCCGCCAGGTTCTCGCCGGCCTCGAACATCTCCAGCGCAAACTCGTCCATGTCCACCCCTGCGATCTTGGCAAGCCGCTGGGCGGTGGTCCTGTCGATGGGGGTGCAGGTGGGGCTGCGGAAGACCAGCGTATCCGAAAGGATGGCCGCCAGCAGCAGGCCCGCCGTCTTGGGCTCGATGGTCACGCCGTTTTCGTCGTACATCTGGGTGACGATGGTGGCGGTGCAGCCCACGGGCTGGTTGCGGAAATAGACCGGGCCGTCGGTCTCCAGGCTGCCGATGCGGTGGTGGTCGATGATCTCCAAAATTTCGGCCTGGTCGAAGCCCTCCACGGCCTGGGTGGCCTCGTTGTGATCCACTAGGATGATGCGGCGCTTGCGCAGGTTGATGATGTTCCGGCGGCTGATCATACCGCAGTATTTGCCGTCCTCATTGAGGATGGGGAAATAGCGGTGGCGCACCTTGGCCATCACGCGGGTGACGTCGGCCACGGGGGTGACGAGGGTAAATTTCACGATGTCGTCCCGGGTCATATAATAGGAGATGGGGGCGCACTGGCTCATCAGCTTGCCTGCGGCGTAGGTGTCGCAGGGGGCCGTCATGATGGCGACGCCCATTTCCTCGGCAATGCGCCGGATGGTGTGGCCCACCTTTGCGCCGTTGCAGATGATGAGCAGGGCGGCCTCCTTCTCGATGGCGCACAGCTGGCTCTCGTAGCGGTTGGTGAGGATGACGATGTCGCCCTTTTCCACCGAGTTTTCCAACATCTCCGGCGTGGCGGTGCCGATCTTGATGTGGCCGCTGGTGCAGACGGCGTTTTCATCGCCCACCACCATGGTGGCACCCAGCGTTTCGAGGATGTTCTTGTAGGTCGTGCTGCTCTTGGCCAGCACGCCGGTATCGAACACGTCCATGTTGGCGGTGGCGATGTCCTTCACCGTGATGAGGCCTTCCAGCTCATTGTCGGCGTTGGTGACGGGCAGGGTGTCCACCCGGCTGTCGCGCATGATGGACCACGCCTTGCGCAGGCTGGTGGAGCCGGGGATGCCGGGCATCTCGCGGTAATCCACATCCCGGATCTTAGGGTTGACGTCGGTGCACATCCGGGGCGGGGTGACGCCGAACTTTTTCAGGACGAACTCGGTCTCCTGGTTCATCTTGCCCGCGCGGCGGGCCTCGCAGACCAGGTCACTGGTCTTATTTTTGAGCTCCGCATACGCAATGGCGGAGCAGATGGAGTCGGTGTCCGGGTTGCGATGCCCGATGACCACGACTTTGTGGGCTGCCTTTGGCATAGTTGTTTCTCCCCCTTATGGGTCAATACCTTCTTCCCGGGGCCGTAGCGGCCTGCGGTTTTTATGTTCTTTGGGGCGTTCGGCGGGGCCGCTCCTGCACAGCGCCCGCGGATGGGAATGGTTTCCCTTTTTCCATTTTAGCACAAGTTTTTGCAAGGGTAAAGATGGGCAAACCGGGAGTTTCCCTTAAAATTTTGCGAGATTCTTGTATACATGGCTTGAGTTTTCTCCCGAGAGGCGGTATCATAGAGCCGTCCCTGTTTTTACGTCAAATTTACGGAGGAAACCATGACATCCACAAAAGCCCCCGCGTCTCCCCTCTTTACCCGGCAGCAGCTGACAGCCCTGCTGCTGCCCCTCATTGCCGAGCAGGCCCTCAGCGTGACCATCGGCCTGGCCGATACCCTGATGGTGTCCTCCGTCGGCGAAGCCGCCGTCTCGGGCGTGAGCCTTGTGGACAGCTTCAACACCCTGATGATCCAGATCATGAGCGCGCTGGCCACCGGCGGCGCGGTGGTGGCCAGCCAGTACATCGGCCACCGGGAGGAGAAGAACGCCCGGGCCTCGGCGGCGCAGATCCTGTTCATCCTCTCCGTCTTCAGCCTGTCCGTGGCAGCCATCGTGGCCGTGGGGCGGCACGCCATCCTGCGGGGCATTTTCGGCTCCATCGACGCAGACGTGATGCGCTATGCTGAGACGTATTTCCTGCTCTCGGCCCTCAGCTACCCCTTCATCGGCCTGTACAACGCCGGGGCGGCCCTGTTCCGGGCGCAGGGCAACAGCAAGATCAGTATGCTGTCCAGCCTGGTGATGAACGTGGTGAACATCGGCGGCAACGCCATTTTGATCTTCGGCTTCGGCATGGGCGTCCTGGGCGCGGCGCTGGCTTCGCTCATTTCCCGCGCCATTGCCTGCTGTGCGGTGCTCTGCCTGCTGCAAAAGCCCCAGTGTATGCTGCGCATCCCGGGGCTTGCCGCCCTCCCGCAGGATGCGCCGGCATCGAGAACGGCATGTTCCAGATCGGCAAGCTGTCGGTCTCCAGCCTGACTTCCACGCTGGGCACCGCCGCCATTGCCGCCAACGCCGTGGGCAACACCACCTGCACCATCCTGAACATCCCGGCCAGCGCTGTGGGCCTTGCGGCTCTGACGGTCATCGGCCAGTGTCTGGGCGCAGGCGAAAAGGAGCAGGCCGTCTGGTATGCCCGCCGTATGCTGCTGATGGCCTACGCGGGCGCGTGGGTGATGAACCTCTCCGCCCTCTTCTTCGCCAACCAGTTCGCCGTCGGCCTGTTCCGCCTCTCGCCGGAGGCCGCCGCCATGACGCTGCAGGTGATGCGGTGGTTCAACATCTTCTCGCTCTTCTCCTGGCCCTCCAGCTTCACTTTGCCCAACATCCTCCGCGCGGCGGGCGACGCCTCCTTCACCATGTCGGTGAGCATCGTCTCCATGTGGATCTTCCGGGTGGGCTTCTGCTATCTGATGGTCCTGTGCTTCCACGGCCAGCTGCTCAGCATCTGGATGGGCATGTTCCTGGACTGGGTGTTCCGCTCCCTCTGCTTTGCCGTCCGCTTCGTGCGGGGCAAATGGCTGGAGCAGCACGTCATCTAAATTTCACAGCCATATCCTGCAAGAAAACAGCCTTCTGTCTCGTATTCAAAGGCAGAAGGCCTTTTTCTTGCCCCACTTCGTGTATTCTCTACAAAATTTCGGTTCATCCTTTAGCGATGTTGTCCAATTTTCGTCTTGCTTTCTTCACAATTGGGGCGTATAATTTTTGCCGCTGAAAGTCATTTTCAGCCATTTCTCAAAAAGGAAGTGCGATCGATGCGTACCTGGTTTTCCCGCCATCCCATCTGGTTCATGGCGTTTTACACCGTTTTTTATCTCTCCGTCTTCCATTGGCTGGAGGTGAATGTCACCGTCCCCGATGTGTGGGTCCACTGCCGTCTGGACGACCTCATCCCCTTCTGCAAATATGCCATCGTGCCCTATGTGGCCTGGTTTTTCTGGATCCCCTTTACCCTGTTCTACCTGCTGTGGAAAGCGCCCCGGGCCGATTTCTGGCGGCTGTGCATCCCGCTGTTTGCGGGCATGACCTTTGCGCTGGCGTGCTACATCGTCCTGCCCACGGGGCTGTACCTGCGGCCCTACCGGGTGTACGGCAATGATGTTTTTGCCAAAGCGGTGCGGCTGCTGTACACAGCGGACACCCCCACCAGCGTCTGCCCCTCCATCCACGTCTTCAACTCGGTGACGCTCTGGCTGGCCTACTACCGCTGCCGCATCTTTGAAGAGCCCCGGCGGCGCTGGATGCGCCCGGCCGCCACCGTGCTCTGCGTCTCCATCCTGCTGGCCACGGTACTGCTCAAGCAGCACAGCTGCATCGATGTGATGATGGGCATTCTGCTGGCCCTCATCCTGGATACGGCCATGGCCGCCCGGGAGCGGGACGCCCGCCGCCTGCCCCAGCGCCTGTAATTTTTGGATGCAAAAAGCGCCTGTTCCCAAGATGGGAACGGGCGCTTTTTTTGCGTTAAAACAATCCTTCCGGCAGGCAGATATCGGTTTTGGGCACCTTGTCCCAGCCGAAATCCGCGATGAGACTCTCCGGCGTGCGGGGGGCGGGCTCGGGCTGCAGGCCGTAAGCGTAGGCCAGCCTGCCCACGATCTCCTCTGCCGTGTACCTGGCCCGGAGGTTTTCCAGGCTCTGGTCCCCGTCCCGCTTGGAGAGACGGCGGCCATCCGGGGCCAGCAGCAGCGGGCAATGGGCAAACCGGGGCGCGGGCAGGCCCAGCAGACGGTACAGATACAGCTGCCGGGCCGTGGAGGAGAGCAGGTCCGACCCCCGCACCACCTCCGTCACCCCCATCCGGGCGTCGTCCACGACGACGGCCAGCTGGTAAGCAAAGACCCCATCGGCCCGGCGGAGGTAGAAATCCCCGCAGTCCCGCAGCAGGTTCTCGCTGTGGGGGCCCATGCAGCCGTCCACGAACGAAATTTCTTCGTCCGGCACGCGGAGACGATAAGCCGGGGCTTTTATTTTGCGCTTTTCGGCAATTTGGGCGGGCGTCAGGTCCCGGCAGGTGCCGGGGTAGATCACATTGCCGTCCGAGGTGTGGGGGGCGCTGGCGGCGTGCAGCTGGGCCCGGGAGCAAAAGCAGGGGTAGACAAGGCCCTGCTGCTCCAGCTTCGCATAGGCCTGCTCATAGATGGGCGCGCACTCGCTCTGGTAATAGGGGCCGCGGGGCCCGCCGGAGGAGCCGCCCTCGTCCCACACAAGGCCCAGCCATTTCAGGTCTTCTTCCAGCAGGTCCGCAAACTTCCGGGGGCAGCGCTCCGCGTCGAGGTCTTCAATGCGGAGGACGACCCTGCCTCCCTGGCTTTTGGCGCTGAGCCAGGCCAGCAGGCTGCAGGCCAGGTTGCCCAGATGGAGCCGCCCGCTGGGGCTGGGGGCAAACCGCCCGACCGCCCCGCTCACAGGCCCAGCTTCCACTCCCCGTCCTTCGGCTGGAAGATGGGGGTGTTGTAGTAGGCCGCCACGGCCTTGGCCATGTACTCGGCGTCGGCGCAGCTGGCCGTCTCCATGGCGGAGTGCATGGCCAGCTGGCCCAGACCGATATCCACCATGGGCATCAGGATCTGGTGGCCCAGCAGGTTGCCCAGGGTGGAGCCGCCGGGCACATCGGCCCGGTTGGCGAAGGTCTGCACCGGCACGCCCGCCTTTTTGCAGAGGGTGCTGAAGGCGGCCCCGGTGAAGCCGCTGGTGGTGTACTTCTGGCTGGCGTTCATCTTGAGCAGCACGCCGCCGCCCATGACGACGGGGTTGGCGGGGTCGCTCTTCTCGGGGTGGTTGGGGTGGGTGGCGTGGCCGTTGTCGGCGCTGAGCAGCAGGGTGTTGGTGCGGGCCCGGATGCTCTCCTCCCGCGTCAGGCCCAGGCTCTCCTCCACGCGGGCCAGCACGTCCGCAAAGAGGGTGCCGCAGGCACCCTGACGGCTGGAGGAGCCCACCTCCTCGTTGTCGAACATGACCCAGACGTCGGCGCGGCCCGCCTCTTCGCCCCGGCCCTGCAAAAAGCCCCACAGGGTGGTGTAGGCGCACTCCAGATCGTCGATGCGGCCGGACATGAAGTATTCGCCGTTCAGGCCCAGACGGACGGCCTTCTCCTGCGTGCAGAGCACCAGGTCGGAGTCGAGGATGGCATCGGGCTCCACGCCCGCTTCCACGGCCAGCAGCTGGCGCAGGGTGGCCCCGCCTGCCGCGCCGAAGATGGGCTGCAGATCCACCTGCGGGTTATACTTCATGCCGCTGTTGGCATCCCGGTTGAAGTGGATGCAGAGGTTGGGGATGCAGGCCAGCGCCCGGTCCGGGTGGACGAGGACGCTCTTCACGCCGTTCTCGGTCTCCACCAGGATGCGGCCCGCCACGCTCAGGGGGCGGTCCAGCCAGGAGGGCATGATCATGCCGCCGTAGCCCTCGGTCTCGGCCTTGGCGAAGACGGCATCGCTGCCGCCGTCCAGCTTCTTCACCCGCCAGGTGGGGGAATCGCTGTGGCTGGCCGCGGCGTGCCAGCCGGTGAGCTTGCCGGTGGGCATCCGCCATGCCATGACGGCGGAGCCGTTGCGGGTGGTGTAATATTTGCCGCCCGGCACCAGCTGCCAGGCCGCGCTCTCGGGGCAGTTCTGGTAGCCGTTCTCCTCCAGAATGGCCACGGCGGCGGCCGTGGAGTGGAAGGCGCTGACGCCTGCGTTCAGGAAGTCGAAAAGACCTTCGACGGAAAAGTTCGTATTCTGCATCTTGTTGCTCCTTCGGTTGTAAGACCGTTTCTTTTAGCTTTGCCGCTTTATTATATCCCCTCCGGCGAAAAAGGTCAATGCAGGTTAAAATTCGTTCTCCGCCCGCCGATTGACAACCGCCGGGCGGAACAGTATACTAGAATGGAAGAAACAGCCTTTCCCGGCCATGCCGGGCCCAAAACGACTGTGCGCGAAGGAGGATTTCGCTATGAAATACACCCGTCTATTCTCCCTGCTGCTGGCGGCTGCGCTCTCCGTCAGCCTGCTGGCCGGCTGCACTTCCGGCAGCAGCTCCGCAGACAGCGCGGCAGGCTCTGCCGGCGCTTCCAGCCAGAGCGTCCCGTCCAGCACCGCGCAGGCCGACGCCGGAAACCTGCGGCCCAGCTTCGACGAGAATGCCCTGCTCAACGCTGCCGACACCGCCGCCGCCTTTGAGCCCTGCCTGGGCTGGGGGCCCGGTGTTTCGGGCTGCTCGCTGAAATCGGTGCTGGCCGCAGCTTCCCTGATGAGCTGGGCGGACGAAGCCAGGATGTCCGACCGCACCGCCACCACCATTGAAGACGCGTTCAACCAGTGGTACAACGCGCTGGACAGTCTGGACAAAGACAGCTTTGCCGAGGCATGGCCCATGATCCGGGAAGCGGCCGAGGACATCTTTGCCGAGGCCGACGGCATCAGCGGCCGCATCGAGGATGCAGGCCTTGACCCCGCCGATCTGGCCGACCTCTCCGAGGACGACTGGAACGCCCTGCAGGACGTAGTGGACGCCCTGACGCCGGAAGTTTAAGAGACAAAAAACAGCTCGTGCACTGCACGAGCTGTTTTTTTGTTTAGACTTTCTTCAGCACATACTGCCGGGTGCCCATGCCGACCTTCTCGGCCTGTTCGAGGGTGGCTTTCCACTCGATGTTGGGGTTGGAATCCTTGAAGTTATCGTGGTGGCAGTTCCAGCCGGGCTTGGCAAGGTTCTGGCCCAGCTGACTGTTGGGCAGGGGCTGGGCGTTCAGGCAGGCATCGGCGCAGGCCTGATCGAGGGCAACGGGGTCGAAGGAGGCGAACATGCCGATATCCGGCAGGATGGGCGCGTCGTTCTCGCCGTGGCAGTCGCAGTTGGGGCTGATGTCCTGCACCAGGCTGATGTGGAAGCAGGGGCGGTCGTAGCAGACGGCGGCAGCGTACTCCGCCATCTTGCGGTCCAGCTCCTCGTTGGCACTGTCGTCCAGTGAATAGATGGCGTCGAAGTTGCACGCGCCGATGCAGCGGCCGCAGCCCTTGCACTTATCGTAATCGATGACGGCCTTGTTCTGGGCGTTATAGGTAATGGCGTCGGAGCCGCACTCCTTGGCGCAGCGGTGGCAGCCGCGGCACAGGCTCTCCTGCACGGCAGGCTTGCCGGAAGCGTGCTGCTCCATCTTGCCCGCACGGGAGCCGCAGCCCATGCCGATGTTCTTGATGGTACCGCCAAAGCCCGTGGTCTCGTGACCCTTGAAGTGAGTCAGGCTGATAAAGACGTCTGCGTCCATGATGGCGCGGCCGATCTTCGCGGTCTTGCAGTATTCGCCGTTCGGCACCGGCACCTCCACCTCATCGGTGCCGCGCAGGCCGTCGCCGATCAGGATCTGGCAGCCGGTGGTCATGGGCCAGAAACCGTTGAGCTGGGCACAGGTGAGGTGCTCCAGCGCGTTTTTGCGGCTGCCCGGGTAGAGGGTGTTGCAATCGGTCAAGAAGGGCATACCGCCCTGCTCCTTGCACAGGTCCGCCACCACCTTGGCGTAATTGGGCCGCAGGAAAGCCAGATTGCCCAGCTCGCCAAAGTGCATCTTGATAGCGACAAACTTGCCGTCCAGGTCCATCGTCTTGATGCCGGCGGCGATGCAAAGGCGGCGCAGCTTCTCCGTCAGGCTGGTGCCGACGGGGCAGCGGAAATCGGTGTAATAAACGGTCGATGCTTCCATGGGGTATTCCTCCGTTTTTTGACATTTTCGCGTGCGGCGCACTTCCCCCCGCCGCAGGGGTTCTCTCTCTTGGCAAAAGTATAGCACATCCTGCAAAAGAGGGCAATAAAAAATCCCCGGAGGGCAAGGCCCAACGGGGAAATTGATATTTCTTTTAACTTAACCGACAACCTTCAGGTCGAACAGGAAAGTCACATCCTCAGGCAGCTTTGCGGAGAAATCCTTGACCTCTGCCACAACGGTCTGTTTGTTCGTGGTGATGACCATGTACTTCACTGCATCACCCTTGAAGCAGTAAGCAACTTCCTGGCCCTCAGACGTTACGATTTCAGCATAATAGGTGCCCTTGTCCTTAACTTCGTACTCAGGATTCACCTTAATGTTGGAAAGGCTGCTCTGAGAAGGAACGACCGAAGACGCCTGCTTGGCCAAATTAATTGCCATATCGCCCTCAGGCTTTACCCAAATCGGCTTGTCTTCTCTGTTCTCACTCTCCTGCAGAGTGTATACGGTATTATTTGCCTTCATAAGCCAATAGCCCACGCCATCTTCACGGCCCATGAATATCACCTGTTTTTCACCATTGGATGCCGATCTGACCCGCACGTTTGCCCCATTAGCGCCAACAGGTGCAACAACGTCCATATTCATCTGGCCAGTCTTCTGAGACTCAGACACAATCTTTGCCAGCTTATACTGGGTGGTGGAGCCAGAGCCGCCGCCGCAGGCGGTGAGCATCACGAGAGACATAGCGGCAGCCAGCAGGACAGCGGCTGCTTTTTTGAGCATTTTCATACATCAAACCTCCAAAATTATTTTTGCGGAGCACTTTGCCCCACAGCCGGATTTGGTATGATTTGATTCTAAACTTTTTTTTTCTCAAAAGTCAAGAACGATGGAATATTTCGTCGGTTTTTGTAATAAATTGCAGGTTTTTCTGCCATAAAAAGCACCCGCCGAAGCGGGTGCCAAAGTGCAAACCATTTTACGCGATCGCCGTAACGGCGGCCACGGCCAGGACGATGAGGCCCAGCACGATGCGGTAGAAGCCGAAGAACTTGAAGTTGTGGCGCTTGACGTAATCCATCAGGAAACGGATGGCCACAAGGCTGACGGCAAAGGCCACCACGCAGCCCACGATGAGGACGGCGATCTCGGTGCCGGTGATGGCGACGCCGGAGAGGGCGAACTTGACCACCTTGAGCAGGGATGCGCCTGCCATGACCGGGATGGCGAGGTAGAAGGTGAACTCTGCCACGCAGGCCCGGGAGAGGCCCAGCAGCAAGCCGCCCACGATGGTGGCGCCGGAGCGGGAGGTGCCGGGGATGATGGCCAGCATCTGCCACACGCCCACGATGAAGGCCTCGCGGTAGGTGATCTGCTCCAGACGGGCCACGTGGGGCGCGCTGCGGCGGTTCTCTACCAGAATAAAGAGGACGCCGTACAGGATCAGCATGGCAGCCACGGTGATGTAGTTGTAGAAGTGCTCCTCCATCCAGTCGTCCAGCGGGCTGATGAGGAGGACGGGGATGGTCGCGGCCACCACCTTGAACCACAGCTGCCAAACGGCGGGCTTGGATACCACCCGGCCATGCTGCAGCCCAAAGGGCCAGAGCTTGTGCCAGAACAGCACCACCACGGCCAGAATGGCACCCAGCTGGATGACCACCCGGAACATGGACAGAAATTCCTCGCTGGCGTTGAAGTGGATGAGCTGCTCCACTAAGATCATGTGGCCCGTGGACGAGATGGGCAGCCACTCGGTAACGCCCTCCACGATGCCCATCAAAATGGCTTTCAGTATTTCAAAAAACATGGGTCTCCTCCTGTTGCGCCCGGAGGGCGCGTTTTTGCCCGCTTGGGGGCTGCAGCTCCCAGTATAGCATACTATGCGGCGCTGCGCACGGGGAATCATAAAATTTACACACGGTTTCCCCCTGCGGGCTGGGAACCTGCGGGGAGTTGTGGTATACTGAGAAGCAGAATACGCAACGATACGGCGGCGGTGCGCCGCCTGACTACGAGGTGACTTGGATGAACATTCTGGTGATCGGCTGCGACCAGGTGGGCGCGGCGCTGGTGCGGGACCTGGAGCGCATCGGCCACGATATTTCTCTGGTGGAAAAAGACCCCGAGCAGCTCAAGCGGCTGGACAGCTTTGACGATTACACCTTCGGCGGCACGGCGCTGGTGGGCGACCCCACCGACGCCGACGTACTCAAGCAGGCCGGCGTTGAAAACTGCGACGCTGTGGCCGCCGTGAGCGAGGATGACTCGGTGAACCTGATGGCGGCGCAGATCGCCAAGAGCATCTTCCAGCGGGAGAAGGTCATCTGCCGCGTCTCCGACCCGCACCTGCAGGTCCTGTACCACAAGTACTACAGTCTGGAGACCATCTGCCCGACGATCCTGACGGAGCAGGCGGTATTCCGGGCACTGGCGAAATAACTCCGAGTAATAACGAGGTGCTAATATGAAAGTTTGTATTGCCGGCGGCGGGCGCGTGGGGCGGTATCTGGCCCAGAGCCTGCTGACCAACCACCACAGCGTCGTCATCATTGAGCCGGTGGAGGCCCAGTGCCGGATGCTGGCCGATGCGCTGGACATCTCCGTCATCTGCGGCAACTCCACCAGCACCGACACCCTGCGCACCGCCGAGGTGGACAGCTGCGATGCCTTTGTGGCCGTGACGGGCTCGGACGAAGACAACCTCATCGCCTGCCAGATCGCCAAGCAGGAGTTTGGCGTCAACCGCACCGTGGCCCGGGCCTCCAACCCCAAAAACCGCACCCTGCTGCACACGCTGGGGGTGGACACCGTGGTCTGCGGCACCGACAATCTGAGCCATATCCTGGAGCGGGAGATCGAGACGGACAGCATCCGCCAGCTGCTGAGCCTGGGCGGCGGCACCGCCAGCCTGAACGAGATCCTGCTGCCGGAGAATTTCCAGTTTGCGGGCAAGCAGATCATGGAGATCCCCATCCCGGGCGACACCATTCTGGTCAGCATCACCCGGGACACCGAGTTCATCATCCCCCACGGCAACACGGTGCTGCTGCCCTGGGACCGCATCCTCTGCCTGACGCAGGACGACTCGCTCCATCTCCTGACGGAGGCCTGGGGTCTGTCCGACAAGTGACGGAGCAGGAGCTGCGGCGCACCGCCATCGTCATCCAGCCCCGGGGGCGGGCGGTGCTCTGCGTCTGGGCAGTAATGCCCGGCCTGCTGCTGGCCCCCTTCGTCTTTTGGCAAAGCATCTGGGCGGGCGGGGTGTTCTGCGCGGTGTGGGCGGCGCTGGTCTTCCTGGTGCGGGCCCGGGCCTGCAGCTTTGCTGCCGTGCTGGGGGCCCGGACGCTGACGGTCTATTCCGGCATCGCCCTTCCCCTGCGGCAGGTGCTGCCCCGCCGGGCCGTAACGGGGGTGCAGCAGCTGCGCACGCCGCTTTTGCGGCTGGCCGGAGCCTCGGTGCTCCTCATCGCAGCCCCGGGGGCCCGGCTGCTGCTGCCCGCTGTGCCTGCCGCGCAGGCCGGGGCGCTGGCCCACGCGCTGGCGGAGGAGGCCCCATGACGCGCGAAAAGCATTTCCACCCCTTTGCGGCCCTGCGCTTTCTGCGCAAGACGCTGGCGGTGTACCTCATCCCGCTGGTCAACGTCCTGCTGGAGCGCAACTGGGCGGCCTTCTGGCTGGCCCTGCGGCAGGACACGGTGCTGTTCGGCCTGCTGTGCGGCATAAGCTGGATGCTGCTGCAATGCAGCAGCTGGCAGCTGGACGAAGCGGGCGTGCTGCACCTGCGGTGGAAGCTGCTGTTCCACACCGACACCCTGGTGCGCGGCGAAGCGCTGGCCGCGCTGACCATCGAGCGTCCCCTGCTCTACCGGCTGGCAGGAGCCAGTCGGGTCACGCTCTACCCCATCGGGCAGGCCGAGGGTCGGACCCTCCGGCTCTGCCTGCGGCGGGCCGACGCGGAGTTTCTGGCCGACTGCCTGCTGCCTGTGGACGCCCCCACCCCCCATCACCCCGCCGGGAGCGAGCGGGCGGCGCTGGTGCTGCTGGGGGCCAACGGGCTTTCCACCTTTGCGGTGGCGGCTCTGGCCATCCGCCAGACCCGGCAGCTGCCGCTGGACGGCGAGACGCTGGCCTTTGCCCAGCTGGGCCGTTTGGCGGCCCTGGCCGCCCGCTGGCTGCCGGCGGGCGCGGCGTGGCTGCTCTCCCTTGCCGTCTTCCTCCTGGGGGCCAGCCTGGTGCGCAGTTTTGCCCAGACTGTCCACTACGAGGTCTGGCACACGGCCGCCCAGCTGGGCAGCCGGGGCGGCTGGATCGACCGCTTTGAGTACCGCGTAAAGATCGCGCAGATCAGCTATGCCGACGTGCGGGTATCCCCCGCCGCGCGGCTGCTGCGCCAGTGGCCCGTCTTTGTCACGGCAGGGTGCTGCTCCCCCGAGCTGCCCCTTTTCGTGTACCGTTCGGGGGGCGAAGCGCTCTTCCGGGAGCTGCTGCCGGAGTTTCAGATGCCGCCCGACCTGGAAGCCGACACCCAGAAGCGCAGCCTCATCTTCTTTGCCCCGGCAGGCGTGCCCTTTGGGCTGTGCCTGCTGCTGACGCTGGTGTCCTGCACCGTGCTGCCGGCCTTGACGGTGACGCTGCTGTTCCCCACGGCCTTTTTCTTTGTGATGCTGCTGGGCGGGCTATTGGGCTACCGCCACGAGGGGGTCTGGCTGCGGGGCGGCAGGGTGACGCTGCGGCGGCAGGAGGGCATCTACCTGCACTGCATCTGCGTCTTCCACCCCGCCCCCTGCCTGCGGGCCCTGCAATCGCCCTGGGCGGCGAAGGTGGAACGCACCAATCTGACGCTGGCCTTCCCCGGGAAAGCGAAGGTCAAAGTGCGCAGCATCCCGGTGCGGGATGCGGAGAAAGTATTTCGCGCACTGGAAAGGAATTGACATGATCAAAACGATCCTATTTGATTTGGACGGCACGCTGCTGAACACCATCGACGATCTGGCCGATGCGAGCAACTGGGTGTGCGAGCGCCACGGCTGGCCCACCCACACGGTGGCAGAGTACAAGCACTTTGTGGGCAACGGCATCCCCCTGCTGGTGGAGCGCTTCTCCCCTGCCGAGGCCCGCAGCCCCCAGCAGCTGGCCGCAACGCTGGCGGAGTTCAGCGCCCGGTACGACGCCCACAAGGAGGATAAGACCCGCCCCTACCCCGGCATGGCCCAGCTGCTGGACCAGCTCCGGGCCGAGGGCATCCAGACGGCGGTGTTTTCCAACAAAGCAGACGAGTTTTGTGGAAAGATCGTCGAGCACTACTTCGGCAAAGGCAAATTCCAGATCATCCGAGGCAGCCGCAAGGGCGTGCCCACCAAGCCCGACCCGACGGGCGTGTACAGCCTGATGGAAGATCTGGGGGCCGACAAGGCCACCACCCTCTTCATCGGCGACAGCAATGTGGACATCCTCACAGGGCACAACGCGGGCCTGCCTGCGCTGGGCGTGCTGTGGGGCTTCCGCAGCCGCGATGAGCTGCTGGCCGTCGGGGCCGATGCTCTGGCCGAAACGCCGGAGGACATTCTGGCCTACCTCCATAACGCCAACAAATAAATAGGCAAATAAAAACTCCTCCAAGCATACACTTGGAGGAGTTTTTTATGACCCGTACGGGAATCGAACCCATGTTACAGCCGTGAAAGGGCCGTGTCTTAACCGCTTGACCAACGGGCCTTATAAAATACAGAGCTTCGCTAAAACCTCCGACTTTCATCATCCACTACTGCGGACGACCGTCCCCCTTATCTTAGCGAAACTCTGATTCGTGGTAGCGGTAACTGGATTTGAACCGGTGACACTTCGGGTATGAACCGAATGCTCTAGCCAACTGAGCTATACCGCCATATTCATTTGCGCACTGAACAGTGCTCTATTATTATATCCAACCCTCCCCATTTTGTCAACAACTTTTTTCAAAAAATTTTGCTTTTTTTCTTTCTTTTCCCCGGGCAGGCAAAAACCCCGCCGTTCGCATTGCAGCAAACGGCGGGGTTTTCAACTTATTTCAGGAAGCGTGTGGAAAACTCAATCCTTTTTGTTGGTGGGCACCATGACCTCCAGGCCGCCCATGTAGGGCTGCAGCACCTTGGGGATGGTCACGCTGCCATCGGCCTGCAGGTGGTTCTCCAGGAAGGCGATCAGCATCCGGGGAGGTGCCACGCAGGTGTTGTTCAGGGTGTGGGCCAGGTAGGTCTTGCCGTCCTTGCCCTTGATGCGGATGTGCAGGCGGCGTGCCTGTGCATCGCCGAGGTTGGAGCAGGAGCAGACCTCGAAGTACTTCTGCTGGCGGGGGCTCCAGGCCTCGATGTCGCAGCTCTTCACCTTCAGGTCGGCCAGATCGCC
>RKCM01000094.1 GCA_014858325.1 Oscillospiraceae bacterium
CGGCTGCCGTTAGCAGTTACCGTGCTCTGTGAGGCCCGGACTTTCCTCAGAGCGGTCAAAGCCGCCCCGCCGCCGTATGTTCCACTCGTTTTCCGCTCCCTATAGTACCATAAAAAAACAAGATTTGCAAGCAGCACGAAAATTTGGTATACTATTTCTAACTTTGGCGTGGGAAGGAGGGCGTGGAATGAAACTGTATTTCCCCGTCCCGGCGGATGCCGAGGGGGCGCTCTTGCGCAGCTTCCTGCGCCGGTGTGCCGTTTCCACCGAGCTGGCCCGGGCCGTGAAGTTCCACGGCAGCGGCTTTTTTGCAGACGGCGCGCCCATCCTGGCCAACCGCCGCGTGCAGGCGGGGCAGACGATCTCCTTTGAACTGCCTGCCGACGGCGAGGGCGTGGCCCCGCAGCCGGAGGTCGCGGTGCACGTCGTCTACGAGGACGCCTTTGCCCTCGTGCTGGAAAAGCCGCCCCATCTGGCGGTGCACCCCACCCTCAACTACCCGCTGGGCACACTGGCCAACGGCTACGCGGCCTGGGCGCTGGCGCGGGGCAAGAGCCCGGTCTTCCGCCCGGTGAACCGCATTGATAAAGACACCAGCGGCCTTGTGCTGGCGGCGGCCAACGGCTACGCCGCGCCCCTGCTGGCCCGGAACGTGGAAAAGCGCTACTACGCCATCGTGGAGGGCGAGCTGCCGCTGGGCCCCGGCGTCATCGACGCGCCCATTGGGCGGCAGGAGGGGAGCATCATCGGGCGGTGCGTCACCCCGGCGGGCAAGCCCAGCCGCACCGAGTATACCATATTAAGAGCGGAAAACGGCCTCAGCCTTGCGGCCTGTGTTCCTGTCACCGGGCGGACGCACCAGATCCGCGTCCACTTCGCTTCTCTGGGCCACCCGCTGGCCGGAGACGACCTCTACGGCGGGAGCCGGGAGCGCATCGGGCGGCAGGCGCTGCACTGCGCGGAGCAGACATTCTGCATCCCGGCCTGCACAAAAACAGCGGACGGCGTTGTCATCGATGTGACGGCTCCGGCGCAGAAAATGACCGTAAAAAGCCCTTTGCCGGCCGATATGGTGGCACTTTTGGACGGAAATTTGGAATTTTCGTGAAAAATAAGTGAAAGCTCGGCCCAAATTTTGTGATAATGCTTGTTTCGGCCCGGACAGAGTGTATAATAAAAAGAGAATCATTTGAAATTTGCGAAGCACTCCCGGGAACACCGGGTAGTGCAGTTTGTGATAAATCCTGGAATCAGGAAGGAGCATTTCCTTTTGCTTGACGAGAAAACAACGGGGCCGGAGCAGCAGGCGGCCCCCCAGACGGCGCAAAAGCGTTCCCTGCGTTCGCTCTGGGCTCAGCTGCAGTGCGTCCATCTGCTGCGCCGCCACCGCTTCCGGCGGAAGACCCAGCGCCGCATGAACAACGTCCGCCAGAAGATGCGGGCCACCCCGCTGGTGCAGGCAGTGGGCGAGTTCTTATACGCATTGGGCTTTGCGGCGGAATATGCCGCAGTCCGGGCCGGGCGCAATGTCGCCCACGCTGCCCTTTGGGCGGCAGGCTGCTGCAAAAAATTTGCCCATGATCTGGCTGTGACGGCGTTTCCCGGCGCGGTCCAGATGTTCAAGGATCTGTTTGGGCCCATCGTCCTCTTCTTCAAGGGGATCGGGGCACTGCTGGTGCACGCCCACCGCATCCACAAGGAGCAGGGCCTTGGTGCGGCACTGAAAGCCAGTGCCCGCTTTTTCACCAGCGGCATCCGGCGCAACCTGAAACTGCTGCCCCGGATGGCCATGTACATCCTGCCTTTGTGCGCGCTGGCCCTTTATGTTACGGTGTTTGAGAGCGTCGTCCACCGCCCCTATGCGCTGGCGGTGCAGGTGAACGGCCAGACCGTCGGCTATGTGGCCAACGAGGCCACCTTCAACCTGGCCCGCGAGGATGTGCAGGAGCGTATCCACTACGCCGGCACGGACAAGACGGAGTGGACCATTGAGCCGACCTATACCATCTCCACCGCCCATCAGGTGATGGACGAGAACCAGATGGCCAACGCCATCCTCCGCAGCGCCAGCGATGAGATCAGCGAGGGCACCGCCCTCTATCTGGACGGCGAGCTGACGGCGGTGTGTGCCGATGGCACCAGCCTGCAGAGCTACATCAACGGCCTGCTGCTCCCCTACGAGGACGAGGGAAACGCCAACGTCACCGTAGGCTTCAACCGCGCGGTGGATCTGGAGCAGGGCATCTACTTCAACGAGAGCTTCCAGGATCTGACCGACATCGAGAACACCCTCTCCGGCGTTCAGCAGGCCGAAAAGATCTACAAGGTGCAGGCAGGCGATACTTTGTGGGCCATTGCCCAGAAAAACGACCTGACCTTCAAGGAGCTCTGCGCTTTGAACACGAACTTCAAGGGAGCTCCCCTCACCGAGACCTCCAACATCCAGGAAGGGGACGAGCTGATCGTCACCAAAGAGGAGGCCATGCTGGAGGTGCGGATCACCAAGATCGAGGTGAAGCAGGAGGAGATCCCCTATACCACCGAGACCACCAATTCCAATGAGCTGACCAAGGGCACCACCAAGGTGACCCAGGAGGGCGAGAACGGCCTGCGGAATGTGACGCTCCAAAATGTGTACGACGCCAACGGCGCCCTGCTGGAGCAGACCGTCCTCTCCACCGAGATCATCAAGGAGGCTGTGCCCAAGAAGGTGACGGTGGGCACCAAAAAGGTGACCAGCAGCACCAAATACATCACCGGCAGCGGCAAGTTCATCTGGCCGGTGCCCAACTATAAATACTGCTCGCGCTGGTACAGCAGCGGCCACAAGGGCGTGGATATCTGCGCCCCGGCCGGTACGCCCATCTACGCCACGGCCTCCGGCACGGTGGCCAAGGCGGGCTACAACAAGGCAGGTGCCGGCACCGGCTACGGCTACTCGGTCGTTGTCAACCACGGCGGCGGCTACACCTCGGTGTACGCCCACTGCCTGTCGCTGGCCGTCCATGCAGGCCAGAGCGTCAAACAGGGGCAGCTCATCGGCTATGTGGGCAGCACCGGCCGCTCCAGCGGCAACCACTGCCACTTTGAGATCCGCCTCAACGGTTCGTACGTTCCCCCGCAGAAGATTTTCCCGGGGAAAAGATAACTGAAATCGAAAAAAGGAGATTCGACTATGGCTACCCCTCACATCAGCGCCGAGAAAGGCGATTTCGCAAAGACCGTCCTCATGCCCGGTGACCCCCTGCGGGCCAAATTCATTGCCGATACCTTCCTGAAGGACGTCCGTCAGGTGACGGGCGTGCGCGGAATGCTGGGCTTTACCGGCACCTATGAAGGCCGCCCCATCAGCGTGATGGGCAGCGGCATGGGTATGCCCTCCATCGGCATCTACTCCTACGAGCTGTACAAGTTCTACGATGTGGACAACATCATCCGCATCGGCTCCGCAGGCAGCTATACCGAGAAGGCCAAGCTCTTTGACACCGTGCTGGTCACGGGAGCCGTGAGCGAGTCCAACTATGCTCTGGTCCAGAGCGGCTTTGAGGGCCACATCACCCTGCCCAGCGAGAGCCTGTGCGAGAAGCTGCGGGCTTCCGCCAAAAAGCAGGGCATCCCCCTCATCGAGGGCAATACCCACTCCTCCGATGTGTTCTACCGCCAGCCCTCCGATGCAAAGCCCACCTACTGGGAAAAGCTGCGGGACGAGGACGGCTGCCTGTGCGTGGAGATGGAGAGCTTTGCCCTGTTTGCCAACGCCCAGGTCCTGGGCAAGAACGCCGCCTGCCTGCTGACCATCTCCGACAGCTTCGTCTCCCCGGAGATCACCACTGCCGAGCAGCGCCAGAAGAGCTTTACCGACATGATGAAGGTGGCTCTGGGCGCAGAGTACTAAGCCAAAAACACAGCAGCGCGGCAGCGGGAAGTTGCCGCGCTGTTTTTGACAGGAGGGATTTTTCATGACGAATCTGACTCTGGAAGAAAAGAAGGACCTCATCCGCATGGCCCTCAAGGCCCGGGAAGGAGCCTATGCCCCCTACAGCAATTTCATGGTGGGGGCCGCCCTGCGGGCCGAGGATGGCCGGGTGTTCACCGGCTGCAACGTGGAAAACGCCGCCTTCACCCCCACCAGCTGCGCCGAGCGCACCGCCCTGTTCAAAGCCGTCAGCGAGGGAGTGACCCGCTTTACCGATATCGCCGTCGTGGGCTCCCGCCGGGGAGAAGTGAACAAGCAGATCACCTCCCCCTGCGGCGTGTGCCGGCAGGCGCTGTTTGAGTTCGGCGGCCCGGCGCTCAACGTCATCATGGCCAGAAGCCCGGAGGACTTCATCGAGCGCAGCATGGACGAGCTGCTGCCCTTCGGCTTTGGCCCCTCCAACGTGGCGGGCAACCGCGCGGTGGAAGATGGAGAAGACAGAAAAGAGTAAAAAACCGGCATTTTTGTGCAGAAGCCATACTTTTGTGTTGTTTTAACAAAAATATTGTAAAAGTTTTGTAATCGGATTCCCCTTGCTTCTTTCACACTTCCCGGCTATACTTAGGCTAGCAAATGTGCCAGTGTGCACACTTGATGATGATTGAAAATAAAAGGAGAGATTCTTATGCAGATGATTTCTCGTCGTAATTTCCTGGCAGTGGCTGGCGCAGCCGCTGCTGCAGCCGCTCTGACCGCTTGCGGTGGTTCTTCTTCTTCCACCAGCACTGCTTCTTCCGCAGCCGCTTCCTCCGCTGCTGCTTCTTCCGCAGCTGAGGGCGGTGCAGAGAAGATCGTCAAGGTCGCTCTGACCTGCGATACCGGCACCATCGATGACGAGAGCTTCAACCAGGCCTGCTGGACTGCCGTCTCCGGCTATATGGGCGATGACTGCCAGTACTACATCCCCGAGGCAGACGCTTCCGATGAGGACCGCGAGACCATGATCCGTCAGGCTGTCAACGACGGCGCTGAGGTCATCGTCTGCGTCGGCTACCTGTACGGCGCTTCTCTGGCATGGGCTGCTGAGCAGTATCCCGATGTCAAGTTCATCGCCATCGATGTCACCCAGGGCGATATCGGCACCGACGCCATCCCCTCCAACTGCTACTGCATCACCTTTAAGGAAGAGCAGGCAGGCTACCTGGCAGGCTACGCCATCGCCAAGGACGGCAAGACCAAGCTGGGCTTCCTGGGCGGCATGGCTGTGCCCGCTGTCATCCGTTACGGCTACGGTTTCGTGCAGGGCGCTGACGCAGCTGCACAGGAGCTGGGCCAGAATGTTGAGATCAACTACTTCTACGGCGGCCAGTTCTACGGCGACGCCAACATCACCTCCCGTATGGAGGGCTGGTACTCCAACGGCACCCAGGTCGTCTTTGCCTGCGGCGGCGGCATCTACACCTCTGCGGTCGAGGCTGCCCTGAAGAGCAACGGCTACGTCATCGGCGTGGACGTGGACCAGAACTACATCGGCGTCAACGGCGTGAAGGACGGCTCCTTCGCTTACAATCCCTTCATCACCTCCGCTATGAAGGGCCTGTCCGCTGCGGTCGAGACTGCTCTGACCGACATTGAGGCCGGCGAGTGGAGCGAGATCGCAGCCACCAACGGCAACTTCGGTCTGGAAGATGGCGATTACATTGGCCTGCCCACCGATGACGACAGCTGGAACTTCGAGTCCTTCACCAAGGATGAGTACGAGGCAGTCAAGGCCAAGATCGCTTCCGGCGAGATCGCGGTCGATAACAACTCCGACGACGCTACCAAGCCCACCGTCAGCGAGTTCACCACCGTCAACTACATCCAGTAAGCAGCGGCTTTTCCCGCCATGCATTTTGAGAGCAGGGTACTCTTCGGAGCGCCCTGCTCTTTTTGTTCCTTTTTGGTGATAATCTATAAAAGTATGACTTATAAATGGACATTTCGATAAAAATTAAAAAAGAAGTGTGCAAAACGAAAAAAATACGGTATAATGGATGGTAGAATACGATCGGTGTCGCTACGGCACGAAAGGAGAGTGAGCAGATTGGCAGAGGACTTTGTGATCGAGATGCTCCACATTACCAAGGAGTTCCCCGGCATCAAGGCGAACGATGATATTACCCTGCAGCTGCGTAAAGGCGAGGTCCATGCCTTATTGGGCGAGAACGGTGCGGGCAAAAGTACGCTGATGAGTGTGCTGTTTGGCCTGTACCAGCCGGAACAGGGCAAGATCCTGAAGAACGGCAAGGAGGTCGCCATCCGCAACCCCAACGACGCAAACGCCCTGGGCATCGGCATGGTGCACCAGCACTTCAAGCTGGTGGAGTGCTTCAGCGTGCTGGACAATATCATTCTGGGCGTGGAGCCCAATAAAATGGGCTTTTTGCAAAAAGCCGAGGCCCGCAAAAAGGTGGTGGCTCTGAGCGAGAAGTACGGCCTGCGCGTGGACCCCGACGCCCTCATCAGCGAGATCTCCGTTGGTATGCAGCAGCGCGTGGAAATTTTGAAGATGCTGTACCGCGACAACGAGATCCTCATTTTTGATGAGCCCACCGCTGTGCTGACCCCGCAGGAGATCGATGAGCTGATGGAGATCATGCGCGGGTTCAAAAAAGAGGGCAAATCCATCCTTTTCATCACCCACAAGCTCAACGAGATCATGGCCGTGGCAGACCGCTGCACGGTCCTGCGCAAGGGCAAGTATATGGGCACTGTGGACATCAAGGACACCAATAAGGAAGAGCTTTCCCGCATGATGGTGGGCCGTGACGTGCAGCTGCAGGTGGATAAAAAGCCTGCCCACCCCGGCCCCGTGGTGCTGGACGTCAAGGACGTGACCATGCACAACAGCCAGAACAAGAAGGACGCGGTCAAGGATGTTTCCTTCCAGGTCCATGGCGGCGAGATCGTCTGCCTGGCAGGCATCGAGGGCAACGGCCAGACCGAGTTCGTCTACGGCCTGACGGGCCTGGAAAAGCTGACCAAAGGCACCATCACGCTGGACGGCAAGGATATCACCCACGCGAGCATCCGCCAGCGCTCCAAGGACGGCATGAGCCACATCCCCGAAGACCGCCACAAGCATGGTCTGGTGCTGGATTACAGTCTGGAAAACAACATGGTGCTCCAGCGCTACTGGCAGCCGGAATTCCAAAAAGGCGGCTTCATCCAGGCGGAAAAAGTCCGGGAATATTCCGATAAGCTCATCGCCCAGTACGACGTCCGCAGCGGCCAGGGCAGTGCCACCATCGTGCGCAGCATGTCCGGCGGCAACCAGCAAAAAGCCATCATCGCCCGCGAGATCGATAAGGACCCGAAGCTCCTGGTGGCGGTGCAGCCCACCCGCGGCCTGGACGTGGGCGCCATCGAATACATCCACAAGCAGATCGTGGACGAGCGCGACCGGGGCAAGGCTGTGCTGCTGGTCAGCCTGGAGCTGGACGAGGTCATGAACCTCTCCGACCGCATCCTCGTGATGTATGAGGGCGAGATCGTGGGCGAGTTCGACCCCAAGAAGACCACCGTCCAGGAGCTGGGCCTGTACATGGCCGGTGCCCGCAAGCAGGGGAAAGGGGAGTAAGAAAAAATGAGCAAAAACAAACTGCTTTCCCGCGGCGGGACCCAGAGCTCGGTGACGAGCGTTCTGGCAGCGCTGCTGTGTATCGTCATCGGCATGGCCGTCGGCTTTTTGGTGCTGCTGGCCATCAACCCGGCACACGCCTGGGGCGACGGCTTTGTCCGCATCGTGAAGGGCGGCTTCCACGACGCGCCCTACGGCGTGGGTAAGGAGCTGGCAAACGCCGCGCCCCTCATCATGACAGGCCTTTCCGTGGGCTTTGCCTTCAAGACCGGCCTGTTCAACATCGGTGCCGCCGGTCAGTACACGCTGGGCGCATACGGTGCGCTCTACTGTGCCATGATGCTCAAGCTGCCCTGGTTCGTCTGCCTGCTGGCTGCGGCCATTCTGGGCGGCATCTGGGGTGCCATCCCGGGTTTCTTCAAGGCCTACTTCAACATCAACGAGGTCATCACCTCCATCATGTTCAACTGGATCGGCCTGTATCTGGTCAATGAGCTCATTTACCAGAACGGTACCGGCCCCATGTACGATGTGCGCAACACCCGCACTTTCAACCTGAGCAAGAACCCCGATTACGCCCAGTCCCTCATCCCGGATTTCGGCCTGAACAAGCTGTTCCAGACCAACAGCACCACCATCGCCATCTTCCTGGCTGCCGTGGTCGCCGTCCTCATCTGGGTCGTTTTGAACAAGACCACCTTCGGCTACGAGCTCAAGGCCGTGGGCCTGAACAAGAGTGCCGCCCGCTACGCCGGCATCAACGAGAAGAAGAACATCATCCTCTCCATGGCCATTGCCGGCGCGCTGGCAGGCTTTGGCGCGGGCCTGTTCTACCTCTCCAACGTGGGCCAGTGGAACCCCCTGAACTCCACCAGCCTGCCCGCCATGGGCTTCAACGGCATCTCCGTCGCCCTGCTGGCAAGCTCCAACCCCATCGGCACCATCTTCTCGGCCCTGTTCATCTCCCACATCTCGGTGGGCGGCACCTTCCTTTCCACCAAGTATTACCCCACGGAGATCTCGGATCTCATCAGCGGCATCATCATCTACCTGTGCGCATTCTCCATGCTGTTCCGTGGCAAGATCCACGCTCTGCTGTTCAAGAATGCCGACAAGACCAACGTGAACGCAGAGCCCGCCCCTGCCAATACGGAAACCAAAAAGGAGGGCAAATAATATGCTGCTTCTGATCAAATATACCCTGCTGTATGGCATCGTGCTGATGCTGGTGGCCCTGGGCGGTATGTTCAGCGAGCATTCCGGCATCATCAACATCGCACTGGAAGGCATCATGGTCATCGGCGGCGTGGCAGGCGTGCTTACCCTGACCCTGCTGCCCGCCGGATTGCCGGCCTGGCTCATCGTGGTCATCGCGGTGCTGGTGGCAGCGCTGGCCGGCATCCTTTACAGCCTGCTGCTGGCCTTTGCTTCCATCAACCTGAAGGCCGACCAGACCATCGGCGGCACGGCCCTGAACCTGCTGGCTACGGCCATTGCCGTGGTCATCGCCAAGTATTTCAGCACCAGCGGCAGCGCCAAGCTGAACTACTCCAACAAGCCCTTCCTGTTCAGCATCGGCAAGCTGGAGCTGAGCATCTTTGTCCCGCTGGGCATCGTCCTGCTCATCGTCAGCTACATCGTGCTGTATAAGACCCGCTTCGGCCTCCGCCTGCGGGCCTGCGGCGAGCATCCGCAGGCCGCCGACTCGGTGGGCATCAACGTCTACAAGATGCGCTACGCCGGTGTCATGATCTCCGGCGCACTGGGTGCCATCGGCGGTCTGGCCTACATCGTGCCCCCCGTCCAGACCTGGAACTTCGAGGTCGGCGTGGCCGGTGCAGGCTTCCTGGCCATGGCCGTTATGATCTTCGGCCAGTGGAAGCCCTTCAACATCTGCGGCGCGGCCATGTTCTTCGCCGTCTTCAAGAGTCTGGCCAACATTGCCGACTCCACCTTCCTGGCAAGGTTCCACTGGTCCAGCAACATCTACAACATGATGCCTTTCATCGCTTCGATGATCATTCTGGCCTTTACCTCCAAGAACAGCATGGCCCCCAAGGCCGAGGGTATCCCCTACGACAAGGGGTCCCGCTGATCCTTCATCTTTTGAGTTTTCATCGATGCAGCCGCCTTTCCATAGGGCGGCTGTGTCCGTTTGAGAGGAGATTTTTATGCGTATCTATGATCTGATCGCGAAAAAACGAGACGGCGGCACTCACAGCCGCGAAGAGCTGGAGGCCATCGTCAACGGCTTCGTCAGCGGGGAGGTGGCCGATTACCAGATGGCCGCCTGGATGATGGCTGTCTACCTGCGGGGCATGACCGATGAGGAGACCGCCGAGCTGACCGACGTGATGGCCCACAGCGGCGTCATGGTCGATCTTTCCCCCATCCCGGGCATCAAGGTGGACAAGCACTCCACCGGCGGCGTGGGCGATAAGACCACCCTCGTCATCGCCCCCATTGTGGCGGCCTGCGGCGTGAAGATCGCCAAGATGAGCGGCCGGGGCTTGGGCCACACCGGCGGCACCATTGATAAGATGGAGAGCGTGCCTGGTACCCGGACGGCCCTCTCACAGGAGGAGTTCTTTGCCCAGGTGAACAAGATCGGCCTGTCGGTCATCGGCCAGAGCGAGGGCATCGCCGTGGCCGATAAAAAGATGTACGCCCTGCGGGACGTCACCGCCACCGTCAGCTGCATCCCCCTCATCGCGTCCTCCATCATGTCCAAAAAGCTGGCCTCCGGCTCAGACGCCATCCTGCTGGACGTCACCACCGGCACCGGCGCGTTTATGAAGACGGTGGACCAGAGCATCGAGCTGGCAAAGCTGATGGTCTCCATCGGCACCCACCACGGCCGCCGCGTGGCCGCCATGATCACCGATATGGACACCCCGCTGGGCCACAACATCGGCAACAGTCTGGAAGTGATGGAGAGCATGGACGTGCTCAAGGGCCGCGGCCCAGCCGACCTGACCGAGGTGTGCCTGCAGCTGGCCGCCAATATGCTGGTGCTGGCCGGAAAAGGCACCCCCGCCCAGTGCCGGGCCATGGCGCAGGCGGTCATTGACGACGGCTCTGCCTTTGCCAAGTGCAAGGAGATGTTCGCAGCCCAGGGCGGCGACACCCGCGTGCTGGACGATTACAGCCTGTTTGCAAAGCCCGCCGCCTGCTATGAGCTGCTGGCCGAGCAGGACGGCTACATCGCGGCCAACGACGCCGAGAAGATCGGCTCCGCCAGCGTGCTGCTGGGCGCAGGCCGCCAGAAAAAGGGCGACCCGCTGGATTTTGCCGCCGGCATCACCCTGCACAAAAAGCGCGGCGACTACGTCCACAAGGGCGAGAGCCTGGCAACCTTCTACGGTGCAGCGGACAAGTTTGAAGCCGCTGCCGCCGAGTACCGCAGCGGCCTTGTGTACGGCGCGGAAAAGCCGGAGGAAGCCCCGCTGGTATACGCCCTTGTCACCAAGGACGGCGTAGAGCGGTACTGAGACCTGACAGCAGGGGAGACCTTGCGCTTATAACGATACTTTTCCGCTGATGACGCCCAAAGCGCACGCGGAGGGCATTCTGAATCATTTCGACCCAAGGAGGCTGCTGCACAAAAGCTGTGCGGCAGTCCCTTTTTTGCGCTTTCACGCTGAAAACAGGTAATCCTGCACAAAAGAACCGTCGCTTTTTAAGCAATTCGATGTATTTGTAGGGCAAACAGTGGAACTTTGCGACTGGATATGATATACTAAGCTGTATTTGTATACCCCGGGAAAGGGGCTGCCAAAGGAGAAAGGACTTGTTATGAAGATCATTCTGGTGGGCAGCGGCAAGGTCGGTACCGCCCTTGCGCGGCAGCTCAGCGAGGAGGGCCACAACGTGACCGTTGTGGACACGAACAAGGCGCGGGTGGAGCACCTGATCGAGACGTACGACGTGCTGGGCATCGTGGGCAACGGCTCCTCCATCACTACCCTGTCCGAAGCCGGCATTGAGGATGCGGACGTGTTCATTGCCGTGACCGGTTCGGACGAGCTGAACCTGCTGTGCTGTATGTTTGCCAAAAAGGCGGGCCACTGCCACGCCATTGCCCGCGTGCGCAACCCGTCCTACAGCCACGAGCTGGACTTTATCAAAAAACAGATCGGCATTTCGGCCATCATCAACCCGGAAATGGCGGCAGCCAAGGAGATCTCCCATCTGCTGCGGTTCCCGGGGGCCAGCAAGATCGACACCTTTGCGGGCGGCCGCGTGCGGCTGATCAAGTTTGCGCTCACCGAGGCACAGGGGCTGGACGGTGTAGCCATCCGCGAGATCCCCAGTCGGCTCAAGAGCGACATTCTGGTGTGTGCCGTGGAGCGTGACGGCGGGGTGATCATCCCCAACGGCAACTTTGTGCTGCAGAACGGCGATCAGGTCACCTTCCTGGCCACTCAGGAAAACGCGCATGCCTTCTTCCGGCAGATCCACATGCCGGTGCGGCCGGTGCGCAACGCCCTGATCGTGGGCGGCGGCGCCATCGCGTTCTACCTGAGCCAGGAGCTGCTGGAGAACCATGTCCGGGTGCGCATCGTGGAGCGGGATGCCGCCCGCGCCCAGGAGCTGGCCGAGCAGCTGCCCGGTGCCCAGGTCCTGAACGAGGACGGCTCCAACCGGGACTTCCTGCTGTCGGAGGGCCTGGAGTCCGCAGAGTCCTTTGTGGCCCTGACCAACATCGACGAAGAAAACGTGCTGCTGACCCTGTTTGCCAAAAAGCATTCCCACGGCAAGCTGGTGACCAAGGTGAACCGTCTGGAGTTCGATGACATTCTGGCCGGGCTGGATCTGGGCAGCGTGGTGTACCCCAAGTACATGACCTGCGATTACATTGTGCAGTATGTGCGTGCCCTGCAGAATGAGGCGGGCAGCAACATCAAGACCCTGTACCGCATCCTGGATGACCGCGTGGAAGCGTTGGAATTCACGGTGCACGAGGAGAGCCGGGCCACCGGTGTGCCCCTGAGCCAGCTGCACCTGAAAAAGAACCTGCTGCTGTGCTGCATCACCCGCGGCGACCGCATCCTGATCCCCCGCGGCGGCGACCAGATCCAGGTGGGCGACAACGTGATCGTGGTAACGCTGGAGCATGGCCTGCATGACCTGCGGGACATCGTGGAGAGCTGACGGAGGCGGGCTATGAATTATGCGATCGTTTTCCGTCTGCTGGGCTATATCCTGATGATCGAGGGCACCCTGCTGCTTCTGCCCGCCGCTGCCAGCCTGATCTACGGCGAGTGGATGGTACTGGCAGTGTTCCTGCTCACGGCTGCCGTGAGCGCAGGCATCGGCTTTGCGCTGCGGGCCATCAAGCCCCGCAGCAAGGTATTCTATATGCGGGAGGGCTTTACTGCCACCGCACTGAGCTGGATCGTCATCTCGGTGGTGGGTGCCGCGCCTTTCGTGCTCACCGGCTGCATTCCCAACCCGGTGGATGCCCTGTTTGAGACGGTATCCGGCTTTACCACCACCGGTGCCAGCATCCTGCCGGAGGTGGAGAGCCTGCCCAAGGGCATTTTGTTCTGGCGCAGCTTCACCCACTGGATCGGCGGCATGGGCGTGCTGGTGTTCCTGCTTTCGCTGCTGCCGCTGACCGGCGGCTCCCATGTGAACCTGATGAAGGCAGAGAGCCCCGGCCCCCAGGTGGACAAGCTGGTGCCCAAGGTGCAGTCTACCGCCAAGATCCTGTATGGCATCTATCTGGCCTTGACCGTGCTGGAACTGCTGTTCCTGCTGGCGGGGCACATGCCGCTGTTTGAGGCCCTGCTTACCGCCTTTGGCACGGCAGGCACCGGCGGCTTCGGCTTCCAGAATGACAGCTTTGCCAGCTTCTCGCCCTACATCCAGTGGGTCGTGACCGTGTTCATGATCCTGTTCGGCGTCAACTTCAACGCCTACTTCCTGCTGCTGATGCGCCGGTTCCGCCGTGCTGCAGCCAGCGAAGAGGTGCGCGGCTACTTTGTGGTCATTGCAGCCGCCATTGCCATCATCACGGCCAACATCTACAGCATCTACAACAGCTTTGGCGAGGCGCTGCGGCAAGCGGCGTTCCAGGTGGGTTCCATCATCACCACCACGGGCTTTTCCAGCTGCGATTTTGACCTGTGGCCCACCCTGTCCAAGGAAGTGCTGGTGGTGCTGATGTTCATTGGTGCCTGTGCCGGAAGCACCGGCGGCGGCATCAAGGTGAGCCGCATCCTCATTTTGGGCAAGACGCTGGGCAAGGAGCTCAAGCAGGCTCTGCACCCGCAGGTGGTGGCTCCGGCGCGTATGGACGGCAAGCTGCTGAACCATGAGACCATCCGTACCACCAACGTGTTCATGGCGGCCTACAGCTTCATCTTTGTGGGGTCCTTCCTGCTCATCAGTCTGAACGGCTTTGACATGGTGACCAATTTCACTGCCGTGGCCGCCACTCTGAACAACATCGGCCCGGGCCTGGAGCTGGTGGGCCCCATGCAGAACTTTAGCGGTTTTGCAGACCCGGCCAAGCTGGTGCTGATCTTTGACATGCTGGCAGGCCGGTTGGAGATCTTCCCCATGCTGGTGCTGTTCCTGCCCGACACCTGGCGCAAATTCTGATCGTACAACGAAATCTAAAAGGGGCCACCCGCTGCGGGCGGCCCCTTTGCCATGCTTGCGTTCTGCAGGCAAAAAGGGTACAATACAACTGCTGGAAAACCAACGCTTTTGGAAGAAAGGACTGCTATGGAATACGATTTTTATACGCTGGGCGTCCTTTACCTGGTCTACTCGTTTACGGGCTGGGTAGGGGAGACGGTAGTAGCTACGGTGCGGGGCAAGCATTTTGCCAACCGCGGCGCAGCAGCCGGGCCCTTCTGCTTTGTGTACGGCTCCACGGCGGTACTGCTGGCCGTGGGCTTCACGGATCTGCGCAGCGACCCGGTGTACCTCTTCTTTGCCTGTACGCTGGCCTCCACGGTCATGGAGTGGCTGACGGCTAAGCTGCTGGAACGGCTGCACCGCCGCAAATGGTGGGACTACTCCGGTAAGCGCTTCAACCTGAACGGCTATGTCTGCCTGCAGTATTCGCTGCTGTGGGGCGTGCTGGGCACTGCCAGCGTGCTGTGGCTCAATGGCCTGCTGCTGCGGCTGTGCCAGGCCATCCCGAGCTGGCTGCTGCACCCGCTGGTGTGGGCGGCGGTCATCGTGGCAGCGCTGGACCAGATCGGTTCGGCCGTGCTGGTGGGGCGCTATGCGGCCAAACACCCGGTGCTGGAACAGCTGAACCAGCGGCTGGGTGAAAGCTCCGACGGCCTGCGCCGCCGCATTGCCCTGTATGTGGAAAAGCGCATCCAGCGGGCCTACCCGGCGGCGGCCCGGCAGGAACCGACCATTGCTCAGAACGGCGAAACGCCCCTGAGCGCCGCCGACCTGCTGTGGCTGTTCGTGGTGGGCGCGTTTCTGGGTGACCTGGTGGAAACAGTGTTCTGCCGCCTGACGGCAGGCGTCTGGATGAGCCGTTCCAGTCTGGTGTGGGGGCCGTTCAGCGTGGTGTGGGGCCTGGCTCTGGCCCTGACCACCGTGCTGCTGCGCCAGAATCAGGACAAGAGCGACCGCTACCTGTTTGTGTTCGGCACGGTGATGGGCGGCGTGTACGAGTATGTGTGCAGCGCCGTGACCGAGCTGTTGTTCGGCACGGTGTTCTGGGATTACAGCAAATTCAAATTCAATCTGGGCGGGCGCATCAACCTGCTGTACTGCTTCTTCTGGGGCATGGCGGCCGTGGTGTGGATGCGCTACGGCTACCCGGTGGTCATGAAGTGCATGACCCGTCTGCGCAGCCGGGTGCGGCCGTGGATGACCGTGCTGCTGGCGGTGTTCATGGCGGTGAACATGGTCACCAGCTCGCTGGCGCTGGCCCGTTACGACGCCCGCACCAGCGGGGTGCCAGCTGCCAATGCCGTGGAGACCTATCTGGACGCCCATTTCGACAATGCCCGCATGGAACGCATCTATCCCAACGCGAAAAAAGTGGAAAAGGCCGGGTGAAATTTGCAGGTTTCCCCTTGCGCTTTGCCGTTGAAACAGGTATAATATGCAAAGATAAAAGGGAGTAAAGGGCGTATATCCCGCAAGAGATGATACGCTGTGCTGCAGCGACAACCCGGCAGAAATGCCCGATGCAGTACCGGATGCTTGAGACTTTTATTACAAGGACGTAGTATGCGTACCCTGTAATAGGAGTCTTTTCTTTTTTGCCCGGCTGAGAGACTCCCGTTCCTGGAGCCGGGCCAAGGAACGATCAAAAAGGAGAAAAAACATGCTTATACCTGTTTTGCTGTTCATCGTGGGCCTGTTGTGCCTGATCAAGGGCGGTGACTGGTTTGTGGACGGTGCCACCGGCATTGCCCGCCGCTTCCATGTGCCGGAGCTGCTCATCGGTGCCACGGTGGTGTCCATCGGCACCACCCTGCCGGAGGTGATGGTGTCTACCACCTCGGCTCTCACCGGTCACGGCGAGATCGCCTACGGCAACGCCATTGGTTCGGTCATCTGCAATTCCGCCCTCATTGCGGCCATTCCCATTGTGGCCAAGCCGGGCAAGGTGGACCCCAAGAGCCTGCGCACCCCGGTGATGTTCTTCTTTGTGGCGGCAGCCTTCTACGCCGGTGTGGCCTACACCACCGGCACCTTCACCCGGCTGGTGGGCATCATCCTGCTGGCCATGTTCGTGGCCTACATCGTCTGCAACGTGATGGCCATGAAGAATGCCCCCGCCCCGGAAGAAGAGGAAGGGCCGGAAGAAAACGCTTCCTTTGCCAAGGAACTGGGCCTGCTGGCGGTGGGCGCGGTGCTCATCGCGGTGGGCGCGGACCTGCTGGTGGACAACGGCACCCTCATTGCACAGGCACTGGGCGTGCCGGAGTCGGTCATTGCTCTGACCTTTGTGGCACTGGGTACCTCGCTGCCGGAGCTGGTCACGGCCATCACCTCGCTGGCCAAGGGCCACGGGGCGCTGTCGCTGGGCAACGTCATCGGTGCCAACGTGTTCAATCTGGTGCTGGTGAGCGGCGTGTCGGTCGCGCTGGCTCCCTTTACCATCCCGCAGAACTCCACCATTGCTGGCATGAACGCCTCGCTGGTGATGGATATTCCGGTGATGTTTGCGGTCATGCTGCTGCTGACGGTGCCCGCCCTGCTCAAGGGCAGGCTCAGCCGCCCGCAGGGCATTGCGCTGCTGTGCATCTACGCTGCTTTCTGCGTGGTGCAGTTCACCATTTGATGACGAAGTAAAAAACAGGCCCCCGCACGGTTTTGTGCGGGGGCCTGTCTGCGTTTTGTGGTTACTGCTGTGCAAAAATTTTGACTTCGTCCTTGTCCATGAAGGCGGCACCGGCAAACCCGGCGGCCTCCAGCTGGCCCAGCTGCTTGCCCAGCTTCTTGGCCTGCTGCAGCACGGTGACGTTGTAGGTGTCACGCAGGGCGGCGGCCTTGCTCAGTACGGCGGGGAAGTCGGCGTCCTTGCCGTACAGCAGGGCGATCTTCTGCTTGGCACCGGGGATCTGATACCCCTGTTCCAGCAGGATGCCGCACACGCGCTCGAAACCGATGGAGAAGCCCACGGCAGGCACCTGGGTGCCCAGGAACTTGCCCACCATGTTGTCGTAGCGGCCGCCGCCGGCCACGGCACCGCTGAACTGCGGGCAGGTGATCTCGAACACCATGCCGGTGTAGTAGCCCTGACCGCGCACCAGGCTGGGGCAGTAGGCCACCTGATAGCGGCCGGCAGCCAGCGCATTGGCGGTGGCCAGAACGTACTTCAGGTCATCGGCGATGGCGGGGTCGGCGCAGCGGGCAGCCACGGCGTCCAGCGTCACCTCACCGGCGGCGATGAAATCGGCCAGTGCGTTGATGGCGGCTTCCGGCAGCTGCTTTTCGGTCAGCTCGGCCTTCACGCCGTCAGCACCAATCTTGTCCATCTTGTCAAAGGTGATGCAGACGGAATCCAGCGTATCGGCGGCAAAGCCCATGCTCTCCAACATGCCGCGCAGGATGCGGCGGTCGTTGATGTTCACCGTGAAGCCGGTAAAGCCGATGTTCAGCAAAGCGCGGGTGGTCACGTCGATCAGTTCCACCTCAGCGTTGGGGGAATTGTCGCCCAGAATGTCGATGTCGCACTGCACGAACTCGCGCAGACGGCCCTTCTGGGGGCGCTCGGCACGGAACACGCGGTCGGTCTGGATCACCTTGAAGGGGCTGGGCAGCTTGTCCTTATTGGCGGCATAGTAGCGGCTCAGGGGCAGGGTGAGGTCGTAGCGCAGGCCCATGTCGGAGAGCTGCTTGGGGTCGCCGGTGTTCAGGGCGGCGGTGAGCTTGTCGCCGCGCTTGAGCACCTTGAAGATCAGGTTCAGGTTGTCGCCGCCGTCGGACTTGTCCAGATTTTCCATGTCCTCCAGCATAGGGGTGGAGATGCGCTCAAAGCCGGACGCACGGTAGGTCTCCAGGATCTTGCCCTGGATGTAGTCGCGCAGGGTCTGCTCGGCGGGCAGCAGGTCGCGCATGCCCTTCAATGCCTGTGTTTTCATGGTTGCAATACCTCTCTATATGTCAATTGAATTGTTTCCAGTACATCATATTATAAAGGAAACTGCCGGATTGTCAATCCGAATGGGCACACTATCGCAAATTGCACGGATTTTGAGGTGAAACGATGAAACAGCAGTTTGCAGCAAAACACCCGTGGACGATCCTTGCCGCCGGGGCCGCCATTCAGGTGCTCACGGGGCTTCCGGCGGCGTGGGGCGTGTTCCAGCAGCCGGTCATGGAGGAATACGGCCTGTCGGAGCAGGGGGCGGGGTATGCGTTTGGCATCCTCATCGCGGCCTTCGGTGTGGGGTGCGTGCTGGGCGGCTTCCTGCAGGACAGGCACGGCCCCCGCTGCGCGGGCCTGTGGGGCACCGCCCTGCTCTGCGGCGGCTCCGCTGCAGAGCAGGGCGGTGATAAGCAGCGTCACGGCGTTGCCGCTGAGGCGCCGTGCGCCGGAGGTCATATTCTTTCCCATAGCTTACACCTTCTCACTGATACGCTTGCCCAGCAGGCCCACCACCAGATTCAGGGACACCGCCATGACGATGTAGCAGGCCATGGAGATGAGCATATTGGAGATCTGCCGGCTGGCAGCTCCG
>RKCM01000206.1 GCA_014858325.1 Oscillospiraceae bacterium
TGGACTCCATCAGCATGGGGGCCACCGCCATGGCGTCGCTGTGCATCAACTTCAGGTCGCGGTAGAACTCCCGCAGGTCGCTGGACAGGTTGAGCGCCCAGCCCTTGCAGGGCCAGACGAACAGGCAGATGAAGGTGCCCAGATGGAACAGGGGCAGGATGGAGAAATTGCTGAGCACATCGTTCTTGTTCTCGGGGAAATGCTCGTGCTTGTAGGCCAGCATGGCGTCGCCGAAGACCACCTGCGCCCCGGTGGTGGTGAAGAAATTCCGCTCCGACAGCATCACAGCCTTGCTGCGGCCGGTGGTGCCGGAGGTGAACATCAGCACCATCAGGTCATCGGGCTTCCGGGTGTTGGTCAGCCCCTGGGCCGGAGCGCAGTCCCGGAAGGCGTCCATGGGACGCAGACGGTCGCCGTAAGCGGCCTCCAGCTGCTCCCGGCAGCCGTAGTCGATGCCGTCGTTGAAGAGGAGGGCAGGCTCCACCAGCCCCAGCTCGTATTCCAGCTCCGGCCAGGTCTTTTTCTGGTTGACGGTGACGACGACGCCCCCCGCCAGAATGGTGCCGAAGGCGATGACACCGTACTCATAGCAGTTTTTGCTCAGGATGGCAATGTGTCTGCCCTGCAGGTCCGGCACATTCTCCCGCAGGTAGGTGACGGTACGGCGGATGTCCTCCGCATACTGGGCATAGGTCTTTTCCACAACGGTCTCACCATCGGCGGCCACGTAGCGGAAGGCCACGTTCTGCGGGTATTGCTCTGCCATGGTGTGCAGGACCAGATCAAATGCATTATCGATCATTTTAATTGCTCCTTGCTTTTTTCCTTTTTGCAGCGAAACGCCGGGCAGCTGCAAATTTTGCCAATGCTTTAATAATACCCGTTTTGGCAGGGAAATGCAACTGCCCGGCGCAGTGTTTTACAATTGATTCACTTTTGATTCTTTGCGCAGCAGCTTGCCCAAAGCGTTGCGGGGCAGCGGCTCGGCGGAGAACTCCACCGCGCTGATCCGCTTATACAGCGGCAGGGTGCGGTTGTACTCGGTGATGAAGCTCCGCACAGCGTCCTGCGCATCCTCGGCGCAGCAAACGATGGCGCAGATCTTCCGGCCCTTTTCCTTCACGATGCACTCCTGCACGGCGGGGCACTTGGCCAGCTGGCGCTCCAGCTCCTCGGGGCTCACGTTCTCGCCGCTTGCGAGGATGATGAGGTTCTTCTTGCGGCCGGTGATGGAATAGAAGCCTTCCTCGTCCATCCGGCCCAAATCGCCGGTGTGGAACCAGCCCTCGGCGTCGATGACCTCGGCGGTGGCCTCCGGGTCCTTGTAGTAGCCCAGCATCACGCTGTTGCCCCGGATGCAGATCTCGCCGGTCTCATCCAGCTTGTATTCACAGTGGGTCCCGGGCTTGCCCACGGCGCCCATGTGCTTTTCCTCCTGGGTGTAGTTCAGGATGCCGTCGCCAAAAGTCTCGGTCATGCCGTAGCACTGGTTGATGACAAAGCCGTTCTGGGCCAGCTCCAGCAGGATCTTGGGGTCCAGCGCAGCGGAGGAGCAGCACAGGTCCCACAGGCCGTTCAGCCGCTCCACACGGCCCCGCTTGTAGTCGTTGTACACCGTCTCCACCAGCATGGGGGCCGAGGCCATAATGTCGCTGTGCATCAGCCCCAGGTCGCGGTAGAAGTCCCGGATGTCGCTGCACAGGTTCAGTGCCCAGCCGGCAGGAGGGTAGGACACCACGCAGACAAAACAGGCCATGTGGAACAGGGGCAGCAGGGTCATGTGGCTCAGGGGCAGCTTCTGGCCCTCCGGCACCCGGCCGCTGATCCAGTTTTCCGCCGTCTCGGCGTAGGTGATCAGGGAGCTGCACATGTTCCGCTCCGAGAGCATGACGCCCTTGCTGCGGCCGGTGGTGCCGGAAGTGAACATCAGCATCATCAGGTCATCGTGGCCCACGCAGTTGGTCAGCTCTGCAATGGGCTCTGCGGCGGTGTAGCAGTCCATGGGCCGCAGCAGCGGGCCGTAGGCGGCCTCCAGCTGGGAGCGGTAGCCGTAATCGATGCCGTCGTTCAGGATGAGGGCAGGCTCCACCAGGCCCAGCTCATACTCCAGCTCGTCCCAGGTCTTCTTCTGGTTGAGGGTGACGAGGACGCCGCCCGCCAGAATGATGCCGAAGGAAGCCACGCAGAACTCGTAGTTGTTCCGGCTCAGCAGGGCCACCCGCTTGCCTTTGATGTCGGGCACCTCGGCCTTGAGGTAGGACACCATCTTGCGGATGTCCCGTGCATACTCCTGATACTTTTTTTCCACAACGGTCTTGCCGTCGGCAGCCACATAGCGGATGGCGGTGTTCTCCGGGAACTCCTGCTCCATGCAGCGCGTGACCATATCGTATACGCCCGCGGGCACTTTGATCTTTTTTTCTGCCATTGCTGTTTTGTCTCCTTTTGACACAATCATGGTAGATCTTGAAAAATACTGGGAACTTCTCCCTCGCTCCCAGTATACCGCAGCCGGCGGCAGAAAAGCAAGTTTTAATTGCACAAAATACGCAAGTTAAAATTGCATCAAACTTGTGCAACTGGATGTAAATGCTGGCATTTGTTGCGAAAGCCGCATGAGATGTGGTAGAGTGGGAGTGTCGCCCTCATCTTAAATTGACACCACACCAAAAAAGCATTATACTTATTACCAATAGAACCCCCACAATAAACTACACTTTTCATCATTTTGCGCCAAGCGGGCGGTCTTTTGCCATCCGGGGCGATCTACGGCGCAAAGGAGGAGCCCTGCCCATGCAAACCAAAACCCGCACCGCCAGCTCTCTGGGAATGTTCGATCTGCTCAAAGGCGTCGGCATGCTGCTGATCGTGTTTGCCCACACCTCGGAGCTTTACCCGGTGGGCGATGTATCCACCATCACCCCCATGACCTTTTTCCTCTTTGCCTACCGCGAAGCGCTGATGGCGGCCTTCTACATCGCCAGCGGCTACGGCTTCCGCAAGCGCAGCATCGGCAAGTGCATCAGCCAGCAGTGCAAGACCCTGCTCAAGCCTTACCTTTATACGGCCCTTGCCACCACGCTGGGGCATCTGGTCATCCACTATAAAACCTTCGGCAGCTGGAACAACGCCGTCTACGAGACCTACAAGGTCGCGGGCGGCTTTGTGCTGGGCCTGCCCCACACCGCCACCTACTTCGGGCAGGAGTTTTTCTCCTGCGGGCCCATGTGGTACCTGCTGGCGCTGATGCTGGGGTGGATCTTCCTGGACGTGATCCTGAATATTTTCCCCGAGCAGTACATACACTGGGCGGTGCTGGGCACCATGCTGCTGGGCTGGGGCATCTCCCTGGTGTGGGAGGCCCCCTTCTGCATCGCGCAGGGCATGGTCATCGTGCCGTATCTGTATGTGGGCTTCTGGGCCAAAAAGCAGAAGCTGTTTGACAAGCGCCTCAAGCCCCTTGCCCTTGCGGGCCTTCTGGGTGCGGCGGTGGTCATCGGCATCAGCGTCGTCGTCACAGGCAAAACAGACTGCGTCTCCCTCGGCGAGTGGGTGCTGGGGCCCTTCAGCATCCTTCTGGATACCGTCGCGGGCCTCGGCTTCATCCTGCTCTTCATGAAGGTGCAGCGGCTGCTGGACAACCCCATCACCCATCTCATCGAGGCGGTGGGCCGCCGCTCGCTCTACATCTTCTGCATCCACACCGTCGAGCTCACGGCTATCCCCTGGTATCTGATGGCCCAGCACTACGCCGCCGCCCCCGTGCGGGGGCTGTGGGTGCAGTTCGGCATCTCGCTGGTCAGCATCTTTGTGCTGTGCGAGCTGCTGCTCCGCCGCCGGGACGTGATGCTGAAGTTTTTCCCAAACCGCCGCAAGCGCCTTGCGGGACACCAGCGCTATGTAGCCAAGCATTGAATTTTTGCGGCATTGCCGCTGAATAATAAAAATTGAGGAGAATCCGGCTATGAACAACGAAACTCCTGAAGCGGCTCTGCGCAGCCGCATTGCGGACCTGGAACAGCAGCTCAAAAGCGCAGACGAGGGCGTCTCCCGTCTGGCTTCCCGCTGCCTGGCGCTGGAAAAAGAGGTGGAAAGCTACCGCGCCGCCCACCCCCAGCGCGAGATGCACACCGATTCCCCCACCCTTTTGCAGCCGCTGCTCTATTACGATGCAGGCTTCGGCTTCTCGGAGCGGGACACCCTCACTGCCCCGGACTATGTCTGCGATGAGCTGACGGGGGCCGTCACCGCCACCTTTGAGCTGCCCGTGGCCGCGCAGGCCCTGCGCTTTGACCCGGGCGAGCTGCCCTGCTGCATCACGGAGCTGCTCTTCTCGGACGACCGCATCCTCTGTGTGCCGTCCAACGGCCTGAAGCTGCAGGGCGACGCCACCCTCTTTTTGGGCGACGACCCCAACTACCGGCTGGAAGGGCTGACCCACTACCCTGCCGGGATGAAGCTGGTGGTCTCCTACGGGTATTTCCCGCTGGAAATGCTGGCCGACGAGCCGCTGTTCCGGGCCGTATTGGAGGGCGTGCAGTACTTCCAGAAGAACGAGAACCGGGAGCAGCAGCACCTCCAGCAGCTGGAGCAGAACGCCGCCGCCCAGCAGCAGACCATCGCGGCCCTGCAAAAGGGCATTGCCGAACTGCACCAGACCAACGCCGAGCTGCAGGCCCACTGTCAGGCCTACGAAAACTCCCTGCAGGGGGTGCTGTCCAGCAGCAGCTGGCGGCTCACCTCGCCGTTCCGCCGCCTGCTGGGGTGGTTCCACCGCGGCCAGAAATAACAAACAGAGGAGCGACGAACGATGTACAGCAGTTACAGTCCCCTGCAGCGGGCCCAGCTGTCCGGGCAGGTCTATACCGATACGCAGGGGATCTTTCTCCTGGTCTACGCCCCCGGGCGGCGCACCGCGCTGGAGGCCACCCTGCGCGACCAGCTGCACCGCAAGTTCCGGGTGGTAGATTTCCTCGCGGATGCCCTCACGCCCTCGGTGGCGGGGGTGCTGCTGGTGCGGGAGGATGTGGAGCTCATGTCCACCGCCCTGAATTACTATGCCCGCGCCCTGAAGGAAGAGGGTGCCGACCTCGTGCTGAGCGACGCCGTCTTCGGCTATGGCGGGGCCACGGCCCTTTACCAGAGCCCGGCCCACATCGCCAGCCCCGGCTGTGCGCTGGTGTCCCGCGGGCTGCTGGAGCGCTGCCTTGCCGCCGCCCGCGACCCGGAAAACGTCGCCGAGCTTCTGGCTCTGGCGGCAAAGCTCAGCCAGCGCTGCACCCGCATCCCGCTGGCGCTGCTCCACTATGAGCGGGAGGTGGCCCCCGACGATCTCTACTCTCCCACCGGCAAGCGGGCCTTTCTCTTCAGCCATGTGCTGGATATGACGGGCGCGCCCATCGTGATGGTCAGCGCCGTGCCCGTTTTGCGCAGCATGGGCTTCGAGGTAGTCGTCCTCGGCCCCAGCGACAACGGCTCGCTGGAGCTGTTCCGGGAGGCCGGAGCCACCGTCCTCACCCGGGTGGGCTCCACCTCCTCCCCCACCCTGTGGGGGCTGGCCCTCTGCGCCGATTTCGTCATCGTGAACACCGTGGTCAACGGCCGGGTGGTGCGCGCCCTCAGCGACACCGGCGTGCCGGTGCTGTGGTGGCTGCACGACGCATTCGCGGGCTATCCCCACATTGCCCACCAGATCCCCAAGACCATCGCCCCCAACGTGCAGGTCTATTCCGTCGGCAAGCACGCCGCCGCCGCCATGCACGCCGTCCGGCCCGATTTTACGATCCACCAGCTCATCTACGGCCTGCCCGATTACGCCAAAGAGGATTTCCCGGTCTACGATCTGGGCTACGCCAACGGGCGGTCCCTCTTCGTCACCGTGGGCTCCTTTGAGCGCCGGAAAGGGCAGGACGTCTTCTGCAACGCCATCCGGCTGCTGCCGCCTGCGGTGCGGGACAAAGCCTCTTTCCTCTTTGTGGGCAAAGCTGCCGACAAGGAGATGATGGACGCGGTGCGCAGCCTGACAACGGATTACCCCCAGAACGTCTTCTACTGCAAGCGGCTCTCCCGGGACGAGATCAAATCCCTGATGCAGCAGTGCACCTGTCTGGTCTGCGCCTCCCGCGACGACCCCATGCCCACCTTCGTCACCGAGGGCCTCATCTTCGGCAAGCCCTCCATCGTGTCCGAGCACACCGGCACTGCGGGCCTTGTCACCGAGGGGGTGGACGGCTTCGTCTACAAGGACGACGACCCCGCCCAGCTGGAAAAGCTGCTCTGCTGGGCCATCGAGCACCCGGACGCTCTCGCCGCCATGCACGACGGCTGCCGCAGGCTCTATGAGCGCTACTACTCCAAGGAGGCCTTTTCCGCCACGCTGCAGCAGGCCGTGGAGTCGCTGACGGAGCAGGTCCGAAAATTAGAGGATTGACCCTCTCCCTCCTTGCATTACAAAAACCTCCCCCGATGGGGGAGGTTTTTTGCTGCCCGAAGTTTTATCATCCTGCCGAAAATGCAAAGAAAAATTTGGCGTTTCTTCACAAAGCGGCCCCGGAAATATGCTATACTACCCTCAACCGAATTTTTCCCGAAAGGAGCCGCCCCTATGAGCAACGCCACCCCCGACCGTTCTGCGCCGTCCCGCAAAAAAGCCCTCGTCTCCGTCTGCATCCTGCTGGTGCTCACGGGGGTCCTGGTGCTGCTGTTCCGGGACAACTGGGCCGAGATCTCCGCCGCACTGGCAGAGCTTTCGCCATGGCAGGTCGCAGCGGTGCTGGCTTTGGGCATCACCTACCCGCTGCTGGAGGGCGTGGCCAGCTGGCTCATCGTCCGCAGCCGCCTGCCGGGCTTTTCACTGCGGCACGGCGTAGACAACGCATGGATGGGCACTTTCGGCAACGTCATCTGTCTGGGGGCCGGGGCCGTACCCATGCAGACCTACTACCTGCACCTGTGCGGTCTGCCGCTCGGCCCCGGCGTCGGGCTCATGACCCTGCAGTACGTCTTCCACAAAACGACGGTGCTGCTTTACGCCACCGTGCTGCTGCTGTGGCACCGCAGCTGGCTGGCCGCCCACACCACGGGGGTGCTGCACTACCTGCCCGCCGCCTATGCCGTGGTGGCCGGGGTCATCGTCGGGCTGGTGCTGCTCTGCGCGTCGCCGCTGGTGCAGCAGCTGGCCCGCTGGGCGCTGGGCAAACTGCCCCAGAGCGAAACATGGCAGGCCCGCCGGGAGCGCTGGCAGACCCAGCTGGACACCCTGAGCGCGGAGAGCCGCCACCTGCTGGCCGAAAAGCGCCGCTGCCTTGCCCTGCTGGCCGTCCACGGAGTCAAGCTGTTTCTCCTGTTCAGCATCCCGTACCTCTGCATCCGGTTCATGGGGCTGCCCTGTTCCCTCACCTTTGGGCAGGTGCAGCTGCTGGGGGCGCTGATGTTCTTTCTCTCCAACGCCCTGCCCAATGTGGCGGGCATGGGCTCCATCGAGACGGCCTTTCTGCTGGTCTTCGGGTGCTTTTTCTCCCGGGCCCAGACCATGAGCATCCTGATGCTCTACCGCATCGCCAGCTACTACTGGGTCACGGCGGCGAGCGCCGCCGGCTTCTTCGGAGCCCAGCGCCGGGCCCAAAGGCTGGTGTAATGCACCGTATGGCAAAGGCCGGGAGTTTTTACGCTCCCGGCCCTTTTTTGTGTGTTTACTGCACGCCGGTCAGCTCGGCCAGCTTGTGGAAGATCTCGGTGTTATCAAACACGCCGCGGAACTTCTCCGCGCCCACGCCCTTGGCGTAGAGGTTGACGGAAGCGCCGGTGTGGGCGTAGGTGGTGTGGTCCATGCCGGACTTGTGGTTGATGGTGTGGCAGACGGCCATGGAGAAGGGGATGTACGTGCCGTAGAGCTCGTAGTCCTCCTGGCTCATGTTCTTCTGGGAGTCGGAGCCCACCTTCAGGGTGCGCTCGTAGGCCTTGCGCAGGTTCTCCACCTCGTAGTCGGTCAGCAGCAGCTTGCCTGCGTTGGCGGCATCGGGATCGGTGGGCAGGGTCAGGCCAAAGTTAGCCTTCACGTCTGCCATGGCCGTCTCAAAGGGCGTCTGATTGGCGATGTAGCCCTCCACATAGGTGGAGTCGAACTTGGCGTAGGACATCTTCTGGTGAGTCAGATTGGTCAGGAAGGTGTCGTAGTTGGTGGTCTTGTAGCCGATGCCCATGCCGCCGGTCTCATGGTCGGCGGTGACCAGGATCAGCGTCTCGTTGGGGTGGGCATTGTAGAACTCCACCGCAGCCTGCACGGCGTTGCTCATCTCCAGCACATCGTGGATGGAAGCAGCGGCGTCGTTGGCGTGGCAGGCCCAGTCGATCTTGCCGGACTCGGTCATGAGGAAGAAGCCCTTGCCGTTGTCCAGCAGCTCAATGCCCTTGCGGACGTAATCGGTCAGCTGCCACTCGCCTGCAGCGGCGTCCATGGCGTAGTTCATGGCCTTGCCGTCGGCCAGGTTCTCGGCAATGATCAGAGTCTTGCCGGCACCGGCCTTCAGGGCAGCGGCATCGGCCTGCTTGGTGACCACATTGTAGCCCGCCTTGGCCGCCACTTCGTGGTTGTTGGGCACGGTGCCGTCGCCGTTCACCTTCTGGAACTCACCGCCCGCAAAATACTCAAAGCCGGAGTTTGCCAGCTCCACGCCGATGTCGTAATAGTTCTTGCGGGTCTTCTGGTGGGCATAGAAGGCGGCGGGGGTGGCGTGGTCGATGTTGACGGAGGAGACCACACCCACCTTGTAGCCCTTCTGCTTGTGCAGCTTCTCGGCGATGGTCTCATAGGGCACATCCCGGGTCCAGGGGCACATATTGATGACGCCGCTCTCGGTCTTGTGGCCGGAAGCGATGGAGGTGGCGGTGGAAGCGGAGTCGGGGCAGAAGGAGGTGCTGTCGTAGGTGGTCACGCTGCCCACCTCGGGGAACTGGGTGAAGCTCAGCTCTGCCTCGGTGACCGCGCCGTTGTTGGTGACAGTGCCCTGATAGAACCGGGCAGACTGGATCTGGGCGGTGCCCATGCCGTCGCCGATGAACAGGAAGACGTACTTAGGCTTCTTAAAATAGTCCAGCAGGCCGTTTTCCTCCTCTGCGGCCTGTGCAGCGCCGGGCGCGGCAGCATGGGCCGCCACCGGGGCAGCCGCCATCATGCCGACGGCAGAAGCCAATGCGCCAGCCTTCAAAAAGCTGCGGCGGGACAGTTTATTCTCTTTCATGGCAATATTCCTCTCTTTTCACGGAGCCGACCCCGGCTCCCTCTTTCAATATCGATCGTTCTCTGGGAACGCCTTTATTGTAGCCCTTCCCGCCCCGCCGCGAAACCATGGCTGCGCAAAGCTTTGGTAAAACCCCGATGTGGTTTTTTGCCCTTGTGTAAAGATCCCGAAAAGCGTGTAAGAAAAAAGCGGCAGCCCCCCTGTTCCGGGAGGCTGCCGCGTTCGGTTTTGATTTGGGATTTATGCGTTGAACTTTTCCTCGTCCAGCAGGCCTTCGCTCTTGGCCACGCAGATGCAGGAAGTGGCGTCGCCCACCACGTTCAGAGAGGTGACCAGCATCTCAATGGGGCGGTTGATGGCCAGGATCAGGGAGTAGGCCAGCAGGGCCTTGTCGTTGACGAAGCCCACGCCGGACAGGATGGTAAAGAGGATGACGGCGCCTGCGCCGGGAGCGGCGGGGGTGCCCACGGAGGCCAGCAGAGCCAGCAGGGCGATCACCACCAGCTGCATCGGAGAGAGATCGTAGCCCGCGCAGCCCGCAATGAAGACGGTGGCGATCACCTGCATGATGGCGGTGCCGTCCATGTTGATGGTCATGCCCAGGGGCAGCACAAAGGATGCGATGGATTCATCCGCGCCCAGGTCCTCGGTGCAGACCTTGATGCTCAGGGGCAGGGTGGCTGCACTGGAGGAGGTGGAGAAACCGAAGACGGCCACGTTGGCGATCTTCTTGATAAAGGTAAAAGGGTTCAGCTTGGCACCGATGGCCACGATGGTGGGGTAGCCCACCAGCAGGAAGACGAAGAGTAAGACCACGGTGGTCACCACATACACCAGTGCGGGCTTGAGGTAGTCCACGCCGTAGATGGCAAAGGTGCGGGTCAGCAGCACAAAGACGGCAAAGGGTGCAAACTTGGTGACAACGAAGTTCAAAAAGACGACCACCACGTCATTCACCTCGCCCATCAGGCGGCGCAGGGTAGCAGTGCGGCTCTCGCCCAGCACGTTCATGCTCAGGCCGATGGCCACTGCCAGGAAAACAGCGGAAAGCACTGCGCCGTTGCTGCCAAAGGCGGTGATGATGTTGGAGGGAATGATGTTCAGCACCACGTTCAGGGGGTTGGAGCCGGTGGAGCCGGTGGCCTCAGCCAGGCCCTCGATCTGGGCGTTGAACAGCCCCATGGAGAAGGTGGCATAGCCCACGACACCTGCCAGCAGCAGCGCCAGGAAGGAGCCCAGCAGGAACCAGAAGATGGTCTTGGAAGCGATGCGGCCCATGGTGCGGGTATCGGCAATGCTGCCGATGGCCAGCGCAATGGAGGTGAACACCATGGGGATGATCACCAGCTGCAGCGCCTTGATGAACAGCTGTCCGATGATGTAGAAAATGCCGAAGGCGCGCTCAGCCCCCTCCGCCGTGATGTCCTGGAACAGCACATCGTTGATGGTCTGCCACAGCGCCCCATTGCCGGAAGCGTTCAGCTTCTCGCGCAGCATCATAAACGCCAGACCTGCCGCCAGGCCGCAAATAAGCGACACCAGCATCTTCTTTGCCAGTGTCGCGCCGTCGTTCTTCTTCGGTTTCGTCGTTTCCATAAGTCCTCCTCACTTGTCCTCTTATAACGTTCTGTTCGATTCAAACGCCGTGCGGTGCTTTTCCGGCTGTCTGCCGGGTACACGCACACTTTTGATATGATACCACGCCTTTTTATGGGATGCAAGATGAGACGTTCAAATTTTGTTTATTTTTTGGAAATAGTACGACTTTTACGCGGATGATGCAAAAAAAAAGCCCGCCCTCTTCGTTCTTGGCTCCTCCTTTGGGGGAGCTGGCGCGTCAGCGCCTGAGAGGGCGAGCCCGATCTTATTTTATTTCAGAATACTCCAAAGCACACCAGCCCCAGCACCGCAGCAATGCCGATGGTTTTGGGGACACTCAGCTTCTTTTTGTACAGCAGCCAGAAACACAGCAGCCCGATGCCAAGGCCCGCAAGGCTGACGCTGCCGCCCGCAAAGTAGGCGCTGCGGCTCAGGGTGATGAGCACACACAGGATCATCCCCACGCAGATGGGCTTCACCACCCGCATGATGTACCCCATCACCTTGCTCTCCCGGAATTTCTGGAAGCAGACCGCCCCCGCGAGGGTCAGCGTCAGCGTCGGGCTCAAAACGCCCAGCACCGCCATCACCCCGCCCAGCCATCCGGCGGTCTGGGTGCCCGCAAAGGTGGCGCAGTTCACGCCCAGCGAGCCCGGCGTCATCTCCGCAATGGCAACGATGTTGGTCACATCGCCCTCGTTCATCCACCCGTGGGAGAGCATCTCGTCCATGATGAGGGGGATCATGGAGGTGCCGCCAAAGCTGGTAAAGCCGATCTTCGCAAAGGCCACAAACAGTTGGATCAGCGTCTTAACCATGCTCCTTCACCCCCATCCAGACAAGGCCCAGCACCGCGCCGCAGACCACCAGCATCAGGTTGCTGATGGGCGTAAACAGGCTGATGCACAGGGCCGCCAGGCAGATGAGTACGGCCGCTTTGGTCTTGAGGGCCTCCCTGCCCAGCGAGATGGCCGCCGTGCCGATGATGGGCACCACAGCGCACTGCACGCCCTGCAAGGCCGCAAACACCCAGTAGTTCGCCTTGATGAGGTCGTAGATGGCCGTCACAACGGTCATCACCACCACAGCGGGCAGGCTGAGCCCCACCGCCGCGCAGATGCCGCCCGGCACGCCGGCCATCTGGTAGCCGAACAGGAGGGTGATGTTCGCCACCATGATGCCCGGCAGGCTCTTGCCCACGGCGATCAGCTCCAGCAGGTCGCTTTTGCTGATCCAGCCGCGCCGGTCCACAAATTCCTGCTCCATCTGGGCAACGATGCTCCATCCGCTGCCAAAGGTGAACGCCCCAATTTTAATAAAGTACCCCAGCAGCAGCAGCGCCATTCGGGCGCCCTGCGGCCGCGCAGTCGTTTTTTCCATGCCAAAAGTTCCTCTTTCTCTTGCGGTTGCGTTTCATTTTTATAGATATCATAGTTTTCAGCCAAAGACAAACGACTTTTTTTCATGGAAAATCAGATCTTTTACGAATGGCGTTCCGCCCTTCATTCCGGGTGCTCCATCCAGTTGACCCGCCAGGCGTACAGGGCCATCAGCACTGCGCCCAGTCCCCAGGAGACGGGATACAGGATGAACACGCCCTCGATGCTGTGGAAAAACGGCAGAATGAACTGGATCCACGCCACGCGGAACAGGCAGAGCGACAGCAGCAGCACCACCATGGGCGGCACGCTCTTGCCGGTGCCGCGCACAGCTCCTGCCATGCCGTGCAGGATCGCCAGCAGGAAATAGAAGGGGCAGAAGTATTTCATGGCCGAAATTCCATAGGCCACCACCGTTTCGTCGCTGGTGAACAGGTAGAGGATCTGGTAGCGGAACAGCAGCAGCAAGGCCCCGGTGCAAAGGGTGTAGCCCACGCCCATGGCCACGGTCACTCCCATCCCGCGCTTCACGCGGTCCAGCTTGCCTGCGCCGAAATTCTGGCCCACAAAGGTGGTGGCCGCCATGCTGAAGCTCATCACCGGCAGGATGTTGAAGCCGTCCACCTTCATGTACGCTGCAAAGCCCGCCATGGCCGCTGCGCCGTAGCCGTTCACGCTGGACTGCACCAGCACGTTGGAGAAGGAGATGACCATGTTCTGGATGCCGGTAGGCAGGCCGATGCGGATGATGCGGCCTGCCATCTTGCGGTGAGGCCGGATGTTCCGCAGCGTCACGCGGTAATCCGCCTTCACCCGGGTCAAAAACCGCAGCGACAGCACGCAGGACACCAGCTGGCTGATATCGGTGGCAAGGGCCGCGCCCTCCACGCCCATCTTCAGCACCGCGATGAACACCAGGTCCAGAACGATGTTCGTGCCCGACGCGCAGGCCAGATAGATGAGGGAGCGCTGGGAGTTGCCCGCCGCATTCAGGATGCCCGCCGCCATGTTGTACACCACGCTGAACAGCACGCCGCCGAAGTAGATCTTCATATAAGTCACAGCGTCCTCCAGCACCTCCGCCGGGGTGTTCATCCACACCAGCAGGCTGCGGGTGACCAGAACGCCGCCGATGGTCAGCACCAGGCCCAGGATGCCCGCAATGGCAAGGGAGGTGTGCACCGCGATCTGCGCGTCCTCCCGGTCCTTCGCGCCCAGATACTGCGCCACCACAACGCCCGCGCCCACGGCCACACCCTGGCTGAACCCGATCAGCAAAAAGATGGGCGACCCGCTGGAGCCCACCGCAGCCAGCGCGTTGCTGCCCAGAAAGTTGCCCACAATGATGGAGTCGGCGGTGTTGTACAGCTGCTGAAGCAGGTTGCCCAGGATCAGCGGCACCGAGAACAGCAGGATGTTTTTCCAGATGCTGCCCTCCGTCATCAGCCGCGCTTTTCTGCGCGGCGCTTCGGTGGTTTGTGGCATGATATTCTCCTTTTTTCGTTTTTTCTTACAATTACAGCAAATAGTTTAACAATACCCCTCTTTGCCGCAAATGTCAAGGGCCCCGCTCCGGGTCCGGCCCAGGTTTCCCCGCACTTCCCTGCCCCGCAAAACTTTTTTCAAAAAACTTGAAATTAGGGCTTGCTTTTCTTCCCGGCCCGTGCTATAATAAGCACGTTCCGATTCGGAGGATTAGCTCAGCTGGTTAGAGCACCTGCATCACACGCAGGGGGTCTGGGGTTCGAGTCCCTAATTCTCCACTCAAAGCTCTGTTGTCATTCGACAACGGAGCTTTTCTTTTCGCCCTCTCTGTCGGTCGCATCGGCACCGTTTTTTCGTTGTTCCCAGCCCATGAACCTTTTTCAAGTTTCCGCATCTGTCTTTGTATAGCGCACACTTTTCCTTTTTATTCTTTATAATCACTCCATTTCATTCGTCAAATGAATCATTTTAACATCCCGTTTTTTTGACCTTACAAAGTTTCATCTCTGTTTCCTTGCTTTTTCTCTCCGTCTTTTTTATAATTTCATTTAACAGCCATGATGGGCTGACTGTCTTCAGGAGGAAGACAAGAGAGGGGATACAAAAGATGGAAAAGACTGTATTGGATACTGCGATCAAATTTGGTGCCGGCCGCTATCGCCAGGGCGTGGGCGTTCTGGAAGAGTGCGGCGGCGAGATCGCGCGGTTTGGCAAAAACGTCCTGCTGCTGGCCGGGCATCGGGCCTTTGCAGCGGTCAAGGATCGCCTGCTGCCCTCTCTGGAAGCAGCGGGCGTGGCCTACACCGTCGCCCTCCACGAGGGCTACTGCACCTATGAGGACGCCCATGCCCTCGCCGACCAGTGCGCTGCGCTGGGCTGCGACGAGGTGGTGGGCACCGGCGGCGGCAAGATCATGGATCTTGCCATGGCCACCGCCGAGCTGGCCGGTGTGGGGGTGGTGAACATTCCCACCTCCATTGCCACCTGCGCCGCCTTCACCTGCATGAGCGTTATGTACACCCCGGAAGGCGGCCACAAGGATTCCTGGCGGTACGATCACGAAATTGACGCCGTGCTGGTGGATCTGCAGGTCATCGCCGACTGCCCCGCCCGCTATATGGCCTCCGGCATCCTGGATGCCATGGCCAAGCGCATCGAGATCCAGAACGGCCGCCCGTCCATTTCGCTGGCCGATACTCCCGTCGATCTGTTCAGCGCCTACCGCATGGCCGAGTACACCTACGAGGCCCTGTCCCAGTACGCGCTGCAGGCCATGGAGGACGTCCGTCAGCACAAGGTCACCAAGGCGGTGGAGGACGTCACCTTCATCAACATGGCCGTGACGGGTGTGCTCTCCAACACCACCCGCAGCTTTAAGCAGTCGGCGCTGGCCCACGCGGTGGATTACGCCATCCGCACCTACTTCCCGCAGGAGTCCAAGAACGCCCTCCACGGCGAGGCCGTGGCCGTGGGCCTCTTCTTGCAGCTCTATTACAACCAGCAGGCCGAGCAGATCCCGCCGCTGAAGGATCTCATGCGCAAGATGGAGATGCCCCTGTCGCTGGACGCGCTGGGCGTGCCCTCCACCGACGAAAACCTGCAGATCCTGGAGGACTACCTCATCGAGACCTCCCGCGTCGGCGAGGATGCCGCCAGCCGCGCCCGCCTCCACGAGGCTCTGCGGCAGCTGCGCTGAGGCCCTTGCCACCCACCGCAAAATGGTGTATACTACTCTCAGCGCCATCTGCGCCAAAGAGAGGTCTTTTTTATGACGATCCGTGGAATCATCACTCTCCTGGTCCTGGTCGTGCTGTTTGCACTGGCCGTGATCTGGATCTCCAAAAAGGGCGGCTGGAGCGGCGGCTGCGGCGGCAATTGTGCCTCCTGCCACCAGCACTGCGACCACCCCGAAGAAAAGAAGAAATAACGCACGCGCCCCTCGGCCAGTCGGTCGGGGGGCGCTGCCTTTTACAGCAGCCCATACCGGGCCGCGTTGATGGCCACCGTGCTCAGCAGGTCGGAGTCGGCCTTCTGGTAGGTGGATTTTCCCACCCGCAGCCGCTCCATGGTGTCCTCCACGGTGCGGTGCTCCAGATACCGCAGCTGCAGCAGCTGGCCCCGGAGGAAAGGGTCCTGCTCCCGGTAGTAGTCCCACGCCTCATCGATGGCCTGGGCCCACGCCCAGCCGTCCCGTTTCATCCGGCTGCCCCGCTGGCCGTAGCGGGCCAGGGCGTCCCGGGTCTGGCGGCGCTGTTCCTGTGTCATCCGCTCTGCCTCCCTTCAGTGTACCGGGCCAAAAAAGCAGGCGTCCCGCTCATCTCTGGTCAGCTCCAGCAGAGCGGCCAGCCGCTCTGCCTCGCTCACCTTGAACTCCCGCTCGTTGTTCAGCTTCTGGCGCAGGGTGTTGCTGCTCATCCCCAGGACGCTGGCAATGTGCCCAAGCTTGATGCCCTGGTGGTCGATGTAAGTGCGAAGTTGGATGGTGTTGGTCATGGCGTTTCCCCTTTCTGTTTTTCGAATCACGGCCGTTAAACAATCTTTAGTTGTATTATACGCCCATGTTGATTGATTGTCAACGCATTTTTCCAAATAGCGCAAAAATGATTGATTTTTAGGAAACTTTTTGCTATACTGGCCTTGGAAGGGCGTATCCACGCCGTATTTTGCACCGTGCCGGTGCATCCCCATGGAAAGAGAGGCCGTTTTTATGTCAGAACTCGCCCGCCGGGTCCGGCAGCGCCGGGCCGAACTGGGAATGTCCCAGGAAGAGCTGGCCGCCCGCATGGGCTACCGCTCCAAATCCTCCATCACCAAGCTGGAAAAAGGCGTCAACGACCTGCCCCAGTCCAAGCTCGAAGAGCTGGCCGCCGCGCTGGACACCACCCCCGGCTGGCTTCTGGGGCTGGCTTCCTCCCGCTCCGCCTGCCCGCCGGGCTTTGAGCCCCTGCCCGAGATGGCGCGGGTGCCGCTGGTGGGCTCCATCGCCTGCGGCACCCCCATCACCGCCGAGCAGAACATCGAGCGCTACATCGGCGTCCCTGCCGCGTGGCACGCCGATTTCGCCCTCACCTGCCACGGCGACAGCATGGCCCCCACGATCTGCGATGGCGACATCGTCTGCATCCGCTCCCAACCCGAGGTGGAGCAGGGGCAGATTGCTGCCGTCCGCATCGGCGAGGAAGCCACCCTCAAGCTCTTCCACCGGCAGGGCAGCACCATCATGCTGCTGGCCGATAACGCCGCCGTCTGCCCGCCCATGATCTATGCCGGCCCCCAGCTGGACGAAATTCAAATCGAAGGCCGCGCCGTCGGCTTCTGCAGAGGTTTATAAGATGAATGCATCGGAATCCATGACCCTGAAGGTCATCGCCCACATCCACACCGCCTTCCCCACCAAGTTCGGCATCCCGCGCCAGAGCGGTCTGGTGGACAGCCTTCGGGGCGAGATCGTCTTCACCCCGGAGTACCGCAATCCCGACGCCCTGCGCGGGCTGGAAGCCTTCAGCCACATCTGGCTGGTCTGGCAGTTCTCCGGGGCCGTGCGGGACACCTGGTCCCCCACGGTCCGCCCGCCCCGTCTGGGCGGCAACACCCGCATGGGCGTTTTCGCTACCCGCTCCCCCTTCCGGCCCAATCCGCTGGGCCTGTCCAGCGTCCAGCTGGAAAAGATCGAGCTCCGCCCCGATATCGGCCCCGTCCTCATCGTGCGGGGGGCTGACCTGATGGACGGCACCCCCATCTACGACATCAAGCCCTACATCCCCTACGCCGACTGCCACCCCGACGCCTCCGAGGGCTTCACGGGCCAGACCCAGCTGCACCACTTGAACGTCGAGTGCACCCCGGCCCTCTGGGCCCGCGTCCCCGCCGCCGAGCAGGAGGGCCTGCGGGGCGTGCTGGCCCACGACCCCCGTCCCTCCTACCAGCACGACCCAGAGCGGGTCTACGGCATGGAGTTTGCGGGGCTGGAAGTCCACTTCCAGGTGGACGGCGAGACCCTCACCGTCACCGACATCGCCCGCCGCTGACCCGCCAAAGGAGCCGTCCATGGAACTGCGCACCGTCAACACCTTTCTGCACATCGCCGAGCTCCACAGCTTTTCCCGGGCCGCCCGGGAACTGGGGTATTCCCAGTCGGCGGTGTCCTCCCAGATCGCCCAGCTGGAAACCGAGCTGGGCACCCCTCTTTTCGACCGGGTGGGCAAGACCGTCCGCCTCACCGACGCGGGCCAGACCTTTCAGTCCTACGCCCGCACCCTGCTCACCACGGCCCAGCAGGCCAAAGCCGCCCTGCAGCCCGCCGAGGAGGTGCGGGGCACCCTGCGGATCGCGCTGGCGGATTCCGTCTGCTCCACCTTCCTGCCCAACCTCCTGCTCCAGTATCACGCCCGGTGCCCGGAGGTGGACCTTGTGCTCCGCACCTCCACCGCCGACGAAATGATCCAGCTGCTCTCCACCAACGAGGTCGATCTGGCCTACACCCTCGATCAGCCCATCCTGCAGCCCAACCTCGTGCTGGCCTCCAACGCCCTGGAGCCGGTCTGCTTCGTGGC
>RKCM01000235.1 GCA_014858325.1 Oscillospiraceae bacterium
GCGCACAGAGCCAGCGCAGCGGAGACCGCCACCGTCTTCTTCCAATTGAGTTTACGCATGTGTTTCGTCCTTTCTTCCTGTAAAAATAACGGTTTTCTGATAGAAAGGCACAAGGACACCCAAAGCAAAAAGGGCCTTTCTGCCGCGCGGATGGCACAGCAAAAAGACCCTTGTACAGTTCGGGCTTTTCGGTACAACCAATTCCTCGTGGTCTGGAGCGGATGCTCCCGTACCAACAGCAGGCAGGTTTCCTGACTTTCAGTTCATCGTCTGCCGCCGCCTTCCCGAGAGACAAAGCCCTCAGTGACCGACGCGCCGATGCGCGCCCTGGCCGCAGACTCCCTTTTCACAGTGACGAGATCGTGCGGGGTTCACACCCGCTTCCCTTTTACCCTCCCCGAAGCGCGAACGCCACGGCAGGCACCTGCTGTTTTCTATTCAGACAGGTGTAGTATAGCATAGCGAAGGGGAAAAGGCAAGAAAAAGCGTTCATCTCCGTTTACATGGTCTTCTCGTACAGTTTGATGATATCCCGGACGGTGCTCTGGCGGGGGTTGGCCGGGATGTTGCCGCTCTTCATGGCGTCTTCGGCCATGGCGGGGATCTTATCGGCGGTGACCCCCACCTCCGACAGGGTGGCGGGGATGCCCAGCTGCTCGTTCAAATGACGCAGCTCCTCCACCAGCAGATCCGGGGTGAAGTTCTCGATGGGGCCGCTGCCCTCCCGGATGTAGTTGTAGATGACCTCATAGCGGCCATGGTCGGCCAGAGCGTTGTATTCCACCACGTTGGGCAGCAGGATGGAGTTTGCCACGCCGTGGGGCACATTGAAGTAGGCGCTGACCGGGTGGCTCATGGCGTGGACGTTGCCCAGCCGGGCCCAGGCAAAGGAGATGCCTGCAAAGTTGGAGCCCAGCATCATGGCGCAGGCGGCTTCCTCGTCCTGACGATTGGCCACAAAGCGGCGGAGATGGCCGCCGATGAGCTCCATGGCCTTTTCTGCCATGGCATCGGAGAAGGGGGTGGCGTTGCGGGAGACATAGGCCTCCATGGCGTGGATGAGGGCGTCCACGCCGCAGGATGCGGCGATGGAAGCGGGAGCCGTCATGATGAGCTCAGGGTCCAGCACGGCGTACTTGGGCAGGATCTCGTAGCTGAACACCGAGAGCTTATAGTTGCGCTGGGTATCGGTGATGACGGCGGAGGCCGTCACCTCGCTGCCGGTGCCAGCGGTGGTGGGGATGGCGATCATGGGGACGATGGGGCCGGGCACCTTGAAGTTGCCCTCGTAATCGGTGATGTTGCCGCCGTAGTTGACCAGCACGCCCACAGCTTTGCCCACGTCCATGGAGCTGCCGCCGCCCAGCGCCACGATGCTGGTGGCACCGCACTCCTTATACAGGGCCGTGGCCGCATTGACCACCTCCACCGTGGGGTTGGGCACAACGTCCAGATAGCTGGTGCACTGCAGGCCCGCGTTTTCGATGATGTTTTGCACCTTTTTGACGACGCCGATCTGTTCCAGACCGCGGTCCGACACCAGCAGGATGTGGTCGGAGTGGCTCTCCTCCAGGATCTCCGGCAGCTTTTTCAGGCTGCCCATGCCAAACTGGATGTTCTGCGGAATTTTGAAGTTGAAGTCTTTCATGGTCGTGCTTCCTTTCTATCGTTACCCGTTAAAAATGAAGTTCGGTCCTCTGGATGAGGTCTTTCTGCAGGGGCTTGCCCAGCTCCACAAAGTAGGCGCTGTAGCCCGCCACGCGGACCAGCATATCCTTGTAATCCTCCGGCTTTTTCTGGGCGGCCCGCATGGTGGCGGCGCTCATGATATTGAACTGGACGTGCATGGCCCCCTTGTGGATGTATTCCTCAATGAAGCTGGCCAGGTTGTCCCGGCCCTCAATGCCCGCCACGGCCTCCTGGGGGAAGCGGAGGTTCATCAGAGTGCCGTTGGTGGCAAGGCTGTGGTCCACCTTGGTCAGAGAGTTGACGATGGCGGTGGGGCCGTTGATATCGTGGGAGCCGAAGTCCGTATGGACCGGGCCCATGTTGTCCGAGATGGCCTCCCCTGCCTTGCGGCCATCCACCGAGGCATTGGTGTTCAGGCCCATGGCGACGTTGGCGTTGACGGAATAGACGCCGGGGCTGAAGGTACCGCCCCGGGGGGTCTTGCGGCCTGCGATGTGGCTGCAGTAGGTCTCGAACATGAACCGGAACAGTTCATCGGCATAATCGTCGTCGTTGCCGTAGTGGTGGACCTTGGAGCTGTTGACGAGGGCGTACAGCTTCTCGTAGCCCTTCCAGTTGTGCTTGACGGCTTCCAGCAGCTCGGCCCCGGTGCAGCGCTTTTCGTCAAAGACCAGCTGCCGGATGGCGGCCAGGGAATCGGCACAGGTGGCCATGCCGCTGGCCTGGGGGCCGATGCCGTTGTACTTGGCGCCGCCCTCGGTCAGGTCGTGGCCGGACTCCAGACAGTCCTCAAACAGGGCCGAGACATAGGGCAGAGGCTTGAGGGCCCGGTGGGCGTTTTCGATGACGCAGAGGCTGGAGCACATCTGGTTGGTCCAGTACTCAAACTGGGCGTCCACACTCTGCTTTACTTCCTCAAAGCTGGCGTAGCGGTCCAGGCTGCCCGTATCGGGGCCCAGATGCTTGCCCAGGGCTCCGCAGCGGCTCCAGCGGGGGCAGTGGGGGCCGCAATCGATGCAGCGGCCGCCGTTGAGCACCATCTCCATCATCTTGGCCGTGTTGACATAGGCGGCGTCGTGCCAGCCATACTCCCGGCCCGGCAGACTGATCTCCACACAGCCCACCACGCAGTAATCCCGGGCCTCCTCCAGCGTCATCCCCTTGCGCAGCATCCCTTTGATGGCAGGGCCGTCGTTGAAGAGCTTGGGGTGGCCGTAGCCGGCCCGGATGCACTCCACCGCCTTGATGCGGAGCTCCTCCGGGGTGCCCTCGTGCATCCGCACGCAGACCCAGGGGTTCATCATCCGGGTGTGGGCGGAGGCTTCCAGCATCAGCATGGTGAGGTCGTTGGTGGCGTCGGTGCCGTCCCGCTTTACACCGCCGATGGTCAGGCTCTCGCCGCCGAAGCCCCGGCCGTTGCGCAGGGCCATGCTGCCGGCGTCCTTGAGCTTGGTGGGGTTGTTGAGCTTGACATACTCCACCTCCAGCAGCTCCAGCGCAAACTCCTTGGAAATGCCCTTGTCTGCCTCATAATAAGGGTAGAGCCACTGGTCCATCCGGCCATAGGAGATGGAGTGGCCGTTGGACTCCACGCAGATGAGCATGGTGGCAAAGTGGAACAGCTGCAGCGCCTGCCAGAAGGTCTTGGGTGCGCCGCCTGCCACAGCGCGGCAGTTGGCGGCGATCTGCTCCAGCTCGGCCTTCCGCTTCGCCTCCTGCTCCCGGGCAGCCATCTCCTCGGCCAATGCGGCGTACCGCAGGATGTATTTTTCCACCGCGCTGTACATGATGAGGACGGCCTGATAGAACTCTCGTTTCGTGCAGAACTCGGGGTCGTGCATATCCAGCGCCGCCAGCTTTTGCTGCGCCCGCTGCCGCAGGCCATCGAAGCCCAGTTGCATCAGGCGGGCGTAATCCACCGCCAGATGGCCGGTACCCGCGTAGTGGTAGAGGTTGGTCTGGTAGATTTTCTTCCCGGCTTCGGAGCCCTTGAGCTGGTCGTCGTCCAGCCGGACGTTGATGTAATCGTCCAGCGTGCGGCCCTGCCACCAGCGGCACAGCTCCAAAATTTCCTGTTTCTCTTCCTCGCTGCGGATGGTGAACTGGTCGTGCTCCCGCTGCTCAAAGGGGTGGTTCTGCACTTCGTCCAGGATCCAGTTGACCGAGAACTCCGGGTAGATGGGGGCGGACTTGATGGGAGAGGCGATCTCGCCCACGATGAGGTCGTCCTCGTAAATTTCGATGCCGCAGTGCAGCAGCACGTTCTCAAAGGCGTAGGCCACCTTCAGCTTTTCGGGCAGGTGCTCGTGCTGCTGGTAGCTCTGGGTGACAAGGCGCAGACGCTCCACGTCCACGTCGTAGCCCCGGTCCAGAAACGTCTGGCGGAGCTTGTTGATGCGGGGGTAAGGGGACCAGTCCTCGTGGTGGACCTGATAGCCCAGACAATAAACTTTATCGTAGGGCTCGGTGCCCCGTGCTTGGGTGTGGACAGCTGCCATGGATCTTCCTCCTTGATACGATGTTTTTATTTGTTATTCCGATGGGCTCTCTTCTTTTTCTCTGGTACCCACCAGACAGTGGATGCCCCGGCTGTTGAAATACTTTGCGATCTCCTCGACCCGCCGCTGGAAAGCCCGGCGCTGCAGCCGCACGGCCTCCATCTGATACGGGAGGCCCAGAGATTTATACTTTTCCTCGCCCAGCCGCATAAAGCTCAGCAGCTGCAAAGTGCGCACCTGCCCGCCCAGCTGTTTGAGGATGAAATCCGCGCTGGCTTCGATGTTCTGCCGCCCGTCGTTGACGCCCGGGATGACCGGGATGCGCAGGATCATCTCCCGCTGCTCCTGCGCCAAACGATGCAGGTTTTGCAGGATGCGCTCATTGCTCACCCCGGTATACCGGCGGTGGAGCTCCGGGTCCATGAGCTTGAGGTCGGAGATGATGAGGTCGGTGTAAGGCAGGATCTTTTCTACCTCCTCCCACCCGGCATAAAAGGTGGACTCGCAGCAGGTGTGGTAGCCCTCCTCCTTACAAGCCCGGAACAGCGCAGCCACAAAATCGCTCTGCACCAGCGGGTCGCCGCCCGAGACGGTGACGCCGCCGCCCGAGCGCTCGTAGTAGCCCTTGTCCCGCCGGACGATCTCCATGCACTGTTCCACCGTCATCGGCTTGCCCCACTGCTTGAGGGCATCGGAGGGGCACTCCTCCGCGCAGACCAGGCAGTCCCTGCACTTTGTCCGATCGATGGAAGCCAGCCGGCCCGCCGTAAAGCGGAAGATCTCGCCCTGGGGGCAGCTGTCCTCGCAGGCGCCGCAGGCTTTGCGGCCAATGCATTTGGTGCGGTAAACGCCCACCTGGGGCTGCAGCGCCCAGCTTTCGGGGTTGGAGCACCACTGGCACCGCAGGGGACAGCCTTTCAGGAAAAATTCCGTCCGCATGCCGGGGCCGTCGTGGATGGTAAAGCGCTGGACGTTGAAGACGATGCCGGTATTCTGCACAGCCGATCCCACCTCTTTTTTTCTTTGTTTTTTCTGTGTTTGTTTCTGCTCCGATTCTACCAAATGCCGCCGGGGAGAACCAGTGGACAATCGGTCGATTTTATATAGGGAACCTTCCCTATTTTTTGCGCTCAGGAAAGACGCAAAAAATGCCGGGCGGAAGCGCCGTTTCCGGCGTACTGCCCAGCATTTTTCTGCAAGAGATCGGTTTTGGCGTGCAGCGTCATTTTGGGGGGTCGTTCTGCTCCATCCAGCGGTACAGCTGGAACCGGGAATTGACCCCGCATTTCTGGTAGATATTCTGCACGTGTTTCTTGACCGTATGGTAGCTGACCACCAGCTGATCGGCCACGGCCTGATAGGTCAGCCCTTTGGCCAGCAGCCGGGCCACCCGCAGCTCCGCTTTGGTCAGCGGCTGGCCCGTGCCTGCGGGCAGGGCCCCGCTGTTTTCCTCATTGGGAGCGGGCTGCTCCGCCCGGGCGATGGTGATCCAGTGGTAGCGGTCCACGATGCCGTTGGAATAGCGCTGATCGTAGGTGTAGATCTTGAAGATGTAATCCCGGATGATCCGGGTCTGCACCCGGTTTTCGGCGTGGTCCAGCTCGCTGCCCAGCAAAAACGGGAGCCAGCTGCAGGGCCTTGTGCCATCCAGCCCATCGGCAGCCCCGCCCAGGATGTCGTCCAGACAGACCCTTGCGGCGTGGTTGCAGCTCATGATGTGCCGGAAATCGTCGGTGACGAGGTAGGCTTTCTCCCCCGAGAGGATGATCTCGCTCTGGATGTTGGCGATGATCCGGGCCTGCTCGTATTTTTTGAAGTTCTTGTAATCGTTGGCGATGTAGACGTAGATCTGCTCCAGCTGCGAGAGCTCCTCGGAGGTAAAATCCCCCTCGGCACGGCTTTTGAAAAACGCCACCTGAATGTAGGCGTTGATGCCAAAGGCCATGGTCACGCTGTAGTGTGCCCCAAAGTTTTCCTCCAGGAAACGCACGTAGCTGCTCTGCTCGTAATCCTCCGGCGGGATGATCCGCGTGGCGTGATAGAGCCGGGGCGTGACATCGTTGTAAGTCAGATTGTCCTGCACCGCCTCCCGGTAGAGCGTTTGGCGCACCACATCGGCGGGCTGGCAGCTGCGGTAGGGGTGCCCCTCGCAGTCGGCCAGAACGCCGTTGCGGTGGGTCCAGGAGAGGAAGCGACCCTGCGGATCGAAGTAGGAGATAAGCACGTTCTGCAGCCCGAAATTGCGGGCCAGCGAATCCAGCAGCACCACGTTGAAGAACTCATCGGCTGAGATTTGATGCTCCGACAGCTCGGAAAAAAAGCGGAGGCGTCCGTCTTCTTCGCGATCCATTTTCTCCTCCTCTTCGTTTGCTCTGCACGCAGCCCTGCCTCAGCCCTGATAGAACAGCTCGTTGGTGACAACGGCCAGCGGCCCGATGTACTCCAGCTTTTCGTCCAGCTCCGAGACGCGGATATAGTCCTCGTCGTAGGCGGGGTCGTACCGCTTGCAGGCGGCAAGGAATTTCTCCCGGAAATGCGGCAGCTTGAACATTGCACCGTACAGGATCAGATGATCCGGCGTCAGCATGGTGAGCATCCCGCCCACCACGTCGGCCAGCAGCCCGATGTCCGCGTCCAGCGCCTCCCACAAAGCGGGTTCGTCCAGCGAAACAAGCTCCGCCAGATTGTGCACCGTGATCTTTTCGGGGCGTCCGTCCACCGCAGCCCACAGCAGCGGGGTCGTTTCCGGGCTGCACACCTGCCGCAGATGCCGGGCAATGGGGTGGCTGGCCACCCTTGTCTCCAGACAGCCGTGCCGTCCGCAGCGGCAGAGCCTGCCGTCCTTTTCCACCCGCACATGGCCGATCTCCGCCGATTTGTACATCCGGCTCTCATAGATGCGGCCCTGTGCGATGATGGCGGAGCCCACGCCGGGGCCCCACTTCAGCAGCAGCAGGTTCTCCTGCGTCCGGCCCAGGCCGTAGGTCAGCTCTGCACGGGCAAAGGCCTTGACGTTGTTTTCCAATAGGACGGTGCACTCCAGTGCCTGCGCCAGCAGGGATGCCACCTGCACGGGCTCGCTCCAGATGCGGTAGGCGTGGGTGCTGACCCCTGCTTCCCGCTCCACCGGGCCGGGGACGGAGACCCCCGCCCCCAGCAGCTGCTCCCGGCCGATGCTGTTTTCCCACAGCAGGGCTTTGCCCGCGTTTGCCACCTGCTTGAGAAAACTCTCCGGCGGCACTGCGGTGTCGGTGGGGATGCGGCGGGTACAGCCATGCTCGCCCCGCAGGTCACACAGGGTGATGCAGGTGGCGGGCAGCTCGATGCTGATGGAAAGGACATAGCGGTAGGTGTAGTTGATGCCCAGCAGGATCTTCCGCCGCCCGGCCCGCTTGTCCTGCTGCACCTCGCCCAGCTCGAACAGGATGTTCTGGGCCAGCAGCTCGGCGCACAGGGTGGTCACGCTGGCAGGGGTCAGCCCCAGCCGGGCCGAGATGTCCTTGCGGGACATCGGGCCGTGGTCGTTGAGCAGCTTCAGGATGGAGCTGCGGTTCTGGTTTTTGACGTTTTCCAGATTGAGCCCACTGTATGCCATCGTGTCCCCCTGTTTCTTCGGAACAAATTATGATCGGTCGTATTCAGTATAGCGCTGCTTGGCTGCATCTGCAAGAAAAGCAGGTGTTTTCTCTGTTTTTACAGTTTTTTCGCCGTTGTTTTTGGAACCTATTTCTCAGAATTTGCAGACTTCCACGCCCAGCATATTGCCCAGCTTTTCCAGCTCGTTGGCCACCTGGCCGTACACCACCACGAAGTGGGGCTCCCAGCCGCCCTTGACGGTGCCGTAGACCACGTCCTTGGCGCTGGCTGCGGTCTTGACGACCACGGAGGTGCCGTTGAACTGCTTGGGTTTATCCAGCGCAGCGCCCTCGGCCACGAAGAAGCGGAAGCTGCCGTCCGGCTTGCGGCCCACCCGGAAGAGGGTGACGTGCTCGCAGGCGGCGCAGCCAAAATCCATGACGGGGCCGATCTTGCGGTTGGGGTGGACGCCAACCTGTGCGCCGGTATCCTTGCGGGCCAGATCGCAGGCTGCCATGCCGCAGTGCCAGAAGGTGATGGTGCCCTCTGCCTCGTTCATCGAGACGGGGTCGCCGAAGAAGCAGGAGCGGCCGGTGAGGTCGCTGCCAATGAACATGGAGAGCGCGCCGTAAGCATCCGACTCGCAGCTGGCGGAAACGCCGTTGGCGTTGAGCAGCGAGAGCACGCTGCACACCGGGGTGCCGAACTCGGTGAAGAAATCCGGCCAGCACCGGGAGCACAGAGCGCCGATGTGATTCTCGCCCACATAGCTCTTATAGGCCTTGTACAGGCGGGCAAAGTTGACGACGTTGTTTGCGGGGATGGTGTCCAGCCCCACGATGGTCTTGCGGGCCTCGGCCAGCTCCTCGGCCAGCTCCTCCTCGGTGTAGCCTTTGGCCTTGTTGATGAGCTCCCGGGCCTCGATGGAATCCAGCGTGGTGCCGAAGGTGCTCATCATTTCAGCATCCAGAGCGCGGCCAAAGCCGAAGCCCTGGGGGGTGTGGCCGATGGAGATCATCTTCAGGCGGCGCAGGTCGGTTTTGACCTTGGCGGCACGGATGGCAGCGCCGATCTCGGCCTGCACCTGCCCCTCCGTGGGAGCGCCGAAAATGTACTCGAACTTGCCCTCGCCGCGGAAGGCGGTGATGGCGTTGCCTGCGGAGTAGGCACCCGTCAGGCTGTTGAGGCGCAGGCGGGTGCCGTCGATGACCGGCTCCCGCAGGGTCCACAGGACGATGGGGCAGCCAAACCGCTTGAGCACCTCGCTGGCGTAGGCGGCATTGGCGAAGGTGATGTTCTGCAGCACGATGAGGTCCGGGTCCAGCGTGTCGAGGTAAGCGTCCAGATCCTGGATGGTCAGCAGCATCTTTTCGGGCACCACGCAGTCCGCCGTCAGGCCCTTGAGCATGGCAATGGATTTTTCAAACTGGTCCTGTGCGCTTTCCAGATGGAAGGTGCCGACGCCGATGGGCACGTACGCTACTTGAAATCCCATGATATATTACTCCTTTTGATGACTCTCTTTGTTTTTTGGCAGCTGGTCTTCTGCGCTTATGCGTTCTCCATCTTTGCGTGCTCGGCGGCCATCTGGGCCTCCTGCTGCTCGTTCAGCTTGGCCACACGGCGGTTGACCCGGATCATGGAGACCAGCAGAACAACGGTGATGATGAGGATGACAGCGGAGATGGGGCGGGTGAGGAAGATGCTGTAGTGGCGGTCGTAGCTCATGGAAGCGGTGACGAAGTTCTGCTCCATGATGTCTTCCAGGATCATGCCCAGCATCAGCGGGGTGTTATCGATATCCAGAACGGTGAGGAGGTAGCTGAAGATGAGGATGCCGGCGCAGATGATCAGCTCCTTGGTGTTGCCGGTGGCTGCAAAGGCACCTGCAAAGCAGAACATGATGATGACGGGAGCCAGATAGGTGTAGCGCACCTGCACGATCTTGGCCACGATGCGGGTCATGCCCAGGCCCAGGGGAGCCAGCAGCACATTGGCCACCAGACAGCCGATGATGATGGTATAGGCCATAACGCCCTGTTTGGTGAACATGGTGGGGCCGGGCTGGATGCCGTGGAGCACGAAGGCGCCCAGCAGCAGAGCGGTGACGCCGTCACCGGGGATGCCCAGCGTCAGCAGGGGGATCATGGCGGAGCCGACCACGGCGTTGTTGGAGGATTCTGCCGCAGCAATGCCATCCAGGCAGCCCTTGCCGAACTCTTCGGGGTGCTTGGAGGTACGGCGGACCTCGTTGTAGCACAGGAACTGGGCCACACCGCCGCCAACACCGGGCATGGCACCCAGAATGCTGGCGATGATGGAGGAACGGAAGCAGGCGGGCAGGATGCTGATCATCTCTTTCTTGGTCAGGCCCTGCTTATCGATCTTGCGGGCGTCGTCCAGCTTGCCGCGGGCCACCTTGAAGTCCCGCAGCTTCTGGACCACCTGGGTCAGAGCAATGAGGGCGATCATGGCGGGCAGCATATCGATGCCGTATTTCAGGGTAGCGGAACCAAAGGAGAAGCGGGTGACGCCGGTGACGGCATCCATGCCCACGCAGGCCATCAGCAGGCCGATCATGCCGGAGATGAGGCTCTTGGGCAGGCTGCTGCCGGAGACGCCGGCGATGAGGCTGATGCCCATGATGCCCAGCGAGAAGTACTCCACGGAGGTGAAGTTTGCCACCAGCTTGGTGATGAGGGAGGCGCAGATCAGCAGCAGAACCGCCGAGAACAGGCCGCCGAACACCGATGCGAACAGAGAGGTATCCAGCGCCTTTTTGACCTTGCCCTGTTTGGCCAGCGGGTAGCCGTCGAAGGTAGTGGCAATGGCGGAGTTGGTGCCCGGGGTGTTGAGGGTGATGGCGGAGATGGAGCCGCCGTACATGCCGCCGACGTACACGGCCAGCAGCAGGATGATGGCGGAGGCCGGGTCGCTGAAGGTATAGGTCAGGGGCAGCATCAGGATGATGCCCAGCGTCACGCTCAGGCCGGGGACACAGCCGATGACCATGCCCAGGACCAGGCCCCCGAAGATGAGCATCATGTTATACAGGGTGAACACCTGCGGGAGGGCCTGCGAAATCATTGCAAAATCCGACATCAGATGATCCCTCCCAACAGGCCCAGAGCGGGCAGCGAAATGTTAAAGACGTTTTTGAAGAGCAGGAAGATGGCAAAAGCTGAGACTAAGACCACGATGTAGGGGCCGGGCTTGCGCTCGCCCACATAGAACAGCACCAGCGGGAAGACGATGAGAGAGGCCAGCACATAGCCGATGCAGAGCATCAGGCCGATGTAGACGCACATCGCCACGATGAGCAGGATGGCGGGCTTTTCCTTCTCCCAATCGAACTCCACCACCTTTTCCTGCTTGAGGACGAGGCTCTGGATGAGGAGGGCAGCGGACGACACCAGCATGATGCCCAGGCAGATGCCGGGGATGATGCGGGGGCTGGGTGCGCCGGAATCAAAGGCCGGCACGCGGACCTGACCGGGCATCAGAACGAGCAGGAGCAGTGCAATCGCTCCCATGAGGATGCCCGAGACCAGATTGGTCTTGATCTTGAATTTCTTCATAGAAATTCGTTCTCCTTTTCTGATTCAGATTTTTTGCCGACAAAAAATGCCGACGGGCTGCATCGGCAGCCCGTCAGCACAAGGTTCATGCGAAACGTGACCGATACGGCACTTGTTTCTGGATGGATGCGGCGTTTAAGCCTGACCGCTCAGGTTCTTGTAAGCGTTGATGGCTTTCTCGCAGGCCTCGTCGATGAAGGCCTCGGCTTCGTCGCCGTAGAGCTCGAAGCGGTTCAGCAGGATGGAAGCGATCCACTCGTTGTACTCCGGCTCGTTCCAGACGTCCTTCATCAGAGAGATCATCTCATCGATGAAGCCCTGATCTGCGCCCTTGTGGGCAGCCAGCGTGCCGCCTGCGGGCAGGATGCAGCTGGAGAAATCGATGTCCTTGCTCAGCTCGGGAGCCTTGGCATCGCCTGCCACGGTGGGCACGGTGATGGGGCCGGCGGGAGTAACGAAGCCCTCAAATGCCTTATCGGAGATGGCCAGGATGGGAATGAGGGTACCGGCCTCGACCTCGTCCTTGGCGGCCTGGGTGGTGCCGACGAAGACATCGACCTCGCCGTCGGTCAGGCCCTTCTTCTGGTTTGCGCCGCCATCGTAGGGAACGACGGATACCTTGCCGCCCTCAAGAGCAAGCAGGGAGCCCAGCTCCAGATGGCAGTCGGACAGGGGGTTGCCGCCGGACATCTTGATGCCGCCGTTCTTGGCCTTTTCCAGGATGGAAGCCAGAGACTGATCGGGAGCGGCGTAGACGATCCAGGTACGGTCATCCACCGTGCCGATGGGGAACATGGCGCTGCGGTCGAAATCGACTTCCTCCGTGCCGAACTCCTTGCCCAGATCGTGGCGGTAGCACAGGCCGTAGCCGAAGACCAGCAGCTCTTTTGCCACGGAGGTGCTGTCATCTGCAAAGTAGGTGGCTGCGGCAAAGCCGTCGCCGCCGGTCATATTCTCCACGATGAAGTTGTACTTCTTCTGCAGGCCGTTGGCCACCTGAGCGTACTTGCGGGCGACCAGGTCGGCCGTGCCGCCGACGCCGTAGCCGCAGATGATCTTGACGGTCTCGCCGCCGTTGCTGGGCTGCTCCGCAGCAGCAGAGCCTGCAGTGGAAGCGGCGGTGGAGGTGCTGCCCGCATTGGAAGCGGCACAGCCTGCAAACAGCCCGGCAGCAGCCAGAACAGCGCTCATGGACAGAAATTCGCGACGTTTCATAGTAGTGTTCTCCTTCACATTTTCTCTTTTTCGGCTTTTGTGGATATTCGGGTTGCGCTTTTCACGGGGGTTTCACTTCACCAGAAGCGAAAGCCCCGAAATGAACAGTAGAACGTAGGTCAGCTTCATGAAGACCAGCTGGCTCATGCGGGCCACCAGCTTGCTGCCGATGAACATTCCCGCCAGCAGGAAGGGAATGGAGATGCCCAGCATCTTCACGGTGGAGGGCACCCACAGCCCTGCCTGGATATCCTCCAGGAAGACCAGGGTGTTCAAAAAGATCCAGACCGTGGAGATGGTGGCGCGGAAAACGTTTTTGTCCCGGATCCGCTTGGTCATGTAACCCGTGAGCAGCGGGCCGCCGCTGACGAACAGCCCGTGGATGATGCCGGCCAGCACCAGCAGTGCGTAGGTGCCCGCCTTGTGTGCAGCATCGGGCTCTGCGGCGGGCTTTTCTGCGGCGGAATCCGGCTTGTGCACAAGCTTGTAAAAGCCCTGTACCGAAAGCCCGATGACCAGCAGGCCCAGCAGCTTGTAGAGCAGATGCTCCTTGCCCACAAACAGCCCCTTGATGTAGACGGCACCAAGGATACCCAGCGCCATCACCACCACGATCCTGCCCAGCTCTTTCCAGTTGATGTTTTTGTAGTTGCCCACAAAGACATACACCCCGGAGAAGATGGCCAGCACGTTCAGGATGGGTTTGGCGATGTCGTAGCCCACCAGCATCAGGCTGGGGGGCATGGCCAGAATGGTGCCCGCAAAGCCCGTGATGCCGTGGATGATGTTGGTCAGCAGAATGACGATGTAAAACAGGATCTGATTTCCCATAGCTTACTTCCCGTATTTTGCCCGGATGCCGTCGAACAGCTCCGTCCACCGGGAGCCCTTACGGCAGAACACCGGGATATCGCCCATCGCTGCGGGGACGGTGTGGGTGCCCTTGCCGTAGGCCTTGCCGGTCCACAGGTGGACCCACTCATCGCCGGGCAGGTAGACTTCCCACTCGGTCTTGCCGCTCTGCCACACCGGGGCCACCAGCAGGTCCGGGCCGTAGAGGTACTCAAACTGCTCGGTATAGCTGCGGGGGTCGTCCTCGTAGTGGAGGAAGAGGGGCCGCATGACCGGGGTGCCCTTGGCGGCGTTTTCCGCCACCAGCGTTTTGGTGTAGGGGGCCAGCATGGTGTAGATGTCCACCAGACGGGCCAGCTGCTCCATGCAGTCCTCATCGTCGTAATACTGGAAATTGGTGTCCGGGCGGTTGCCCTCGTGGGTGCGCATCACGGGCATGAAGGCGGCCATCTCCGCCCAGCGGAGGAAGACCTCCTTGGTGCGGCAGTTGTCGAACAGAGAGGTGTAGCCGCCGATGTCGCAGTGGTTGAGGCCGCAGCCCACCATGCCGGAGCTGAGGGCCGCGCAGATGACGGTGCACAGACCGTCGTGGCGGCTGAAGTCCACGCTCTGGTCTCCGGCCCACAGCAGGGTGCAGTACTTCTGGCTGCCGGTGCCGCCGGCCCGCATGAAGTAGACCACCTGCCCCAGCTTGCCGCTTTCTTTTACGGCGTCGTAGTTGCATTTTGCCCAGAGCACCGGCCAGTGGTTGTGCTCGATCATGGGGCTGACCCCGTTGGAAAGCACCAGATCGTCGGTGGGGAGATACTCGCCAAAGTCTGCCATCCAGCCGTCGATGCCGATGTCCAGCGTATACTTTTTGATGACCTCGTCCTTGAACCAGCGGTAGGCTTCCGGGTTGGTGAAATCCACCACGCCGCAGTAAAACTCGCCAAAGTCCACCAGATAATCGGAGCCGTCGGCCTTTTTGGCGAAGACGCCCCGCTTTTTGCCCTCGGCGTAAAGCTCGCCGTCGTTGACGAGGTAGGGGTTGATGTAGCCCAGGAACTTGATGCCCCGGGCATGGAGTTCTTCAATGTGCTTGGGCAGGTCCGGGTACATCTCCTTGTGGTAATGCCAATCCCACTGGAGACGCTTGCCGAAGCTGGTCACCCGCTTGCCGCACCAGTCCTGGCACCACAGGCCGGAGACCTTGATGCCTTTTTCGAGGCTCTTCTCCACGATGCCGAAGCTGCGCTGGTTGCCCCCCTGGGCGCCGATGATGAGGCCGTTGTAGACCCACTCCGGCAGCTCCGGCTGGCGGCCCAGAAAAGCGGTGAGCTTTTCCAGCAGCTCCACAAAGGTGGGCGCTGCCTCGATGCGGATGAAGCCCGGCACGTTCCAGCACTGCAGCTCGTGGTAGTGGGGGTTGCGGAAATCGAAATCGCCGTAAGCGGTGGTGTCCATGTGGAGGTAGTAGCGGCGGCTGGAAACGTAGGTAGGCTCCGGGTAGTTGGTGTTGTAATAATCACCGCCCGCGCCGCCGTTTTCCACGTCGCTGCGCCAGGTCACATAGGTGGTCTTGTCGCGGCCGACGCCCGGCTCACTGGACCACAGGGGGAAGTGACGGCCCCGCAGATCGAAGTAACTCATCTGCTCGCCGCAGCCGTAGACGTGCTCGTCCTCGGCTGCTTCCACCCGAAGCCAGAAGCGGTTGATGTCCTCCGCTTTTTCGGTGACGGTCAGGGTGACCGCCCCGTTTTTCTCGGTGACCAGAAGCTTGAGCCGGCCTTCCAGGTCCAGCTCGGTCCCCTGTTCCGTCACACGGGCGCCGGTCAGGGTCAGGGGGCGGCGCTCCAGCAGGTGGTCTTCCAGCTTGAAGTTGCCGCGGTACATCTCCACCCGCTCTTCGCCGCAGCCGACATAGACCATGGGGGTGTCGGCGTCGGTGTGCAGCAGCACATCGCTGCCGTTTTTCAGGGTAAAGACCCGGTCTTTGCAAATGATCTCCATGGTTGCCCTTTCTCAGCCATTCGGCTCTTTAATAGTGGAGCTCCTTGTTCCTGCCCAGCAGGCCGGGGTAAGCGCCCTGCTTGATGAGGGGTTCCCGCTCCGGGTGGGCGATGACCCACTTGTTGCGCTGGAGCAGCAGTTTGCTCTCCGGGTCGTCGTTGGGGGTCTTATCCTCCAGCGGGGTGTTGGTGCCCCGGGGCAGGATGACCACGCCCTTGAAGCCTTCCTCACAGACCCGGCAGGGAGACAGGTGGAGGGTGGTCTGGTACATTTCCACCGCCGTGCCCTTGGGCACAAAGAACACCTTGGCGTTCTCGAAGCGGTAGGTGTTGTTTTCGATCTGCCACACATGGCCCAGGATCAGCATGAAATCGGTGACGGCCACGTTGATCTCGCTGCCTTTGTGGTACTCAAAGCCGTTCCAGGTGGTGTTGCGGCCGTTGCAGTAGCCCACCTCGATGGGCATATCGCCGTAGAACTTTTTTTGCAGCTCGGCGGCCACCGGCAAAGCTTCCATCTCCGGCACGCTGGCAACGTAGACGTTGCCGTTTTCCGGGATGGGGGTGTTCTGCTCCATATAGGCGATCATCTCGCTGAGATCATAGCCTGTGACCACCCGGCCGTAGGAGGCAAACTCCGGGCCCAGCACGCTGTGCACCGGCACGTCGTTGACCTGATTCAGATGTACCAACAAATTTTCCATGGCTGCTCTCCCCTTTTAGTGGCCGCGGACCAGCTTGAAGGTGGAGCGCCAGTCGTCGCCGCCCATCCCGGCCTCCATGCCCTTATCGTAGACCTTCTTCACGTTGGCCTCGCCGGGCATTTCCAGACCGCACTCCTTGGCCAGGTTCATGCAGATGCCCACGTCCTTGGCGGCGTTGGCCAGAGAGAAGGCGGTGGTGTAGTCCTCGTCCCGCAGCTTCTGCCACTGGCCGTCCAGATAGAAGTTCTGGCCGCCGCCGTAGGAGATGGCCGTGGCGTAGTCCTCCACCGAGATGCCGTTGAGCTGTGCCAGAGAGAGGGTCTCGTTGACGCCGTTCTGGATCTGGGTGACCAGGGCGTTGTGGCAGATCTTCATGACCAGGCCCTTGCCGTTGCCGCCCATGCGGATGATGTTCTCGCCCATGTAAGCGAGGATGGGGCGCATGGCCTCACAGGTGGCCTCGTCGCCGCCCATGTAGATGCCCAGCTTGCCGGCGATGGCCGCCGGTTTGCTCTTGACCACCGGGGCATCCATGAAGGCAGCGCCCGTGGCCTTGACCATCTCGCTGATCTCCACCGAGACGCTGGGGTCGATGGTGGACATATCGATGCAGGTCTTGCCCGCGCCCAGCACGGGGAGGATGGTCTTATAAACGCTCATGGAATGCTCGGACTTGGGGACCATGGAAATGATGACGTCGGCTTTTTCGGCCAGCTCCACCGAATCCTTGCAGGGCACCGCCCCCTTGGAAGCCAGCAGCTCCACCTTTGCGGGGACGAAATCGAAGCAGTAGACGGTGTCGTCATGCTTCTTGACAATGTTTTCGCACATGGACTCGCCCATGATGCCCAAACCGATAAAACCGATCTTCATAGCCTTTTCTCCTTTATCTCTCCGCATTCCCTTGGGCCCGGGCTTACTCCGTCACGGTGTTGTCCCAGGCGTTGATGAAGGTCTCGATGCCCTGGCGGGTGTAAGCGTGCTTGATGGCGTCCTGATAGACGGCCAGGCCCGTGGTGACGATGTCGGCACCGGCCACAGCGCAGTCCACGATCTGCTTGGGGGTGCGGATGGCGGCGCAGATGATCTGGGTCTTGCCGTAGAAGCCGTAATTCTTATAGATGTCCACGATGTCCTTGATGTACTGCTTGCAGTCCTCGCCGTTGGCTTCCTTCCAGCCCAGGAAGGGAGAGACGAAGAGGGAGCCGTTCTTGGCGGGCCAGATGGCCTGTGCCGGGCTGAACACCAGGGTCACGTTGGTGCGGATGCCCTCTTTCTCCAGACGGCGGGCAGCAGCCACGCCAGCCTCGGTGCAGGGGATCTTGATGACGAAGTTGCTGCAGATGGCGGAAACCTTCTTGGCGGCGGCGATCATCTCCTCGGTGTCGTCCAGATGGGGGTTGATCTCCACGGAGACGGGGAACTTCTCGTAGCCCTCCAGGCCCTCTTCCTTGATCCAGTTGGCAATGTCGGTGATGGCCGTCAGGAAGGGTTTGCCGCTGAGCATGATGTGGCGGGGGTTGGTGGTAACGCCGTCGATGCCGAAGGTGTTGTAAGCGAGCTTGATCTCATCGAGTTTTGCGCTGTCCAGGAAGTACTTCATAACCGTTTTCTCCTTTTTAATTAAAAGTGTTAATCAATTTTGTCTTGCGATTTTTGTCATTTTTTTGTAAGAAATCCGTCTCTTTTTGTGAATCCTCGTTTTTTGCCGAACCGATTTTGCTTAATTGATTAAAAGTGTTAATCAATTCTTGTACCTGCATTATACCGCCGCTCAAAGCCGATTGTCAATGCTTTAACATCAACTTTTGCGATACTATCCTCCAATGTTTGAGGATTACTTTTGTGCTTATTGCACATTAGTCATTGCTAACCGTCAGTCTCAAGCCGATTTTCCCCTGTACAAAAAGAAAAACGCCAAACCTTTCGATCTGACGTTCTCATCCCGATGCAGCTCCACGGTGGGCGAGTATCTTTTTTTTTTTTTTTTT
>RKCM01000088.1 GCA_014858325.1 Oscillospiraceae bacterium
AAGTTCCACCTGACCTATGTGGACAAGGACGGCACCGAGAAGACCCCCGTGGTGCTGCACCGCGCCATCCTGGGCTCTCTGGACCGCTTCATGGCCTACCTCATCGAGGAGACCAAGGGCAAGTTCCCCACCTGGCTGGCTCCTGTTCAGGTCAAGGTCCTGCCCGTTTCCGAGAAGACCCTGGACTACGCCGAGGCCATCACCGAGAAGCTGGTGGAGGCTGGCGTCCGCGTGGCTCTGGACGACGACAACCAGAAGATCGGCTATAAGATCCGCGCCGCCCAGCAGGTGGACCGCGTGCCCTATATGCTGGTGCTGGGTGCCAAGGAAGCCGAGGCCGGCAACCTCTCCGTCCGCGACCGCAAGGGCGAGACCACCACGATGGGCGTCGAAGAGTTCATCGAGAAGGTCACCGCCGAGATCAAGAACCGCAGCCTGTAAACTGCCCGGAATAAAACAAGCGCCGCTTTCCTCCTGCCGAGGGAAGCGGCGCTTTTGCGTGGCAAAATTTACTTTTTCTCGTGATACTCCGACGCCCACTTTTCGGTCACAAAGGTCTGGCTGCTGTAGAGGCCGTGGTAGCCCGACAGCATATAGCAGACGCCGCAGCCCAGGGCAACGAGCTCCAGCCCTTCGCCCTGAAACAGCTCATAGGCCATCAAGATGGAGGGGATGAGGGTGTTGGTGGCACCGCAGAAGACCGCCACCAGCCCCACGGCAGCGCTGAACCCGGCGGGCAGGCCCAGCAGCGGGCCGACCGCGCAGCCGAAGGTGGCCCCGATGTAGAAGCTGGGCACCACCTCACCGCCCTTGAAGCCGGAGGCCAGGGTGACGGCGGTCAGCAGGGCCTTGCAGAGGAAATCCCAGGGCAGGGCCTCGCCCTGCTCCACAGCAGCCGCAATGACCCCCATGCCCGCGCCGTTGTAGCGGCCCACGCCCATCAGGTAGGAGAGGGCCACGACGGCTATGCCGCCCACCGCCGCCCGCACCCAGGGGTTGGGCAGCCGCTTGGGCAGCTCGTGCTCGGTGAAGTGGAGCAGGCCGCAGAACAGCCGGGAGACGACGGCGCAGGCCGCCCCCAGCACCATGACCTTGAGCACGGCGTCCGCCGTGAGGGCCGGGGCATCGGCAAGGGCAAAGCGGGTGGGGGAGATGCCGCAGGCCAGCGAGACGCCGTAGGCGACGAGCGCAGCCAGAAAGCCCGGGACAAAGGCCACCGAGAAGGTCAGGCCCACATCCTCCACCATCATGGCAAAGAGCGTCGCTGCCAACGGGGTGCCGAACAGCGCCGAGAAGAAGGCCGCCATGCCGCAGACCGTGGCCGTGCGGCGGTCGTGGTCGGAGAGGTGGAACAGCCGGCCCACGTTGTAGCCGATGCTGCCGCCCATCTGCAGGGCTGCGCCCTCCCGGCCCGCCGAGCCGCCGCACAGGTGGGTGAGCACCGTGCCCAGAAAGATGGCGGGGACGAGTAAGGGGCTCACGGCCTCGCCGCTCTGCACGGCCCGGATGACATTGTTGGTGCCCATCCCCTCGCAGCGGGTCCCTTTATAAAGGGCCACGATGACAAGGCCCGCCAGAGGCAGCAGCCACAAGATCCAGCCGTGCTCGCCCCGCAGCTCGGTGACGGCCTCCACGCTGAGGTGGAAGGCCGTGCCCACCCCGCCGCAGACAAGGCCCACCGCCGCCGCCAGCACCAGCCAGAGCACCAGCACCCGGGCCGGGCGCTTGGCAGATTGCAAACTATGGGAAAGAGATTCATGCATCCCGCGTCACATCCTTTTTGATAAGAATCTTTGCTGTACCAAACTCTATCATACCCGGGAAAGGATGTCAAGAAACGACAAGGCCCCGGCTCCTGTGTGCGGTAGGAGCCGGGGCTTGGTCGAATGGATTTCAGAAAAAAGGAAAAAAGGAGAACAGGAGAAAAATCTATCATCACACCCTCGCGGGTGGGATAGCGGTCATTCTACGTCCTGCAGGGCGTCGTAGTCTTCCTCGCCGGTGCGGATCTTCACCACGCGGGTGACGTTGTAGACGAAGATCTTGCCGTCGCCGATGTGGCCGGTATACAGGGCCCTCTTGGCGGCGTCGATCACAGCATCCACGCTGATTTTGGAGACGATGACTTCCACCTTGATCTTGGGCAGCAGGGTGGAATCCACAGGCACGCCGCGGTATTTCTCGGTGGTGCCCTTCTGGATGCCGCAGCCCATCACCTGCGTGACGGTCATGCCGGTGACGCCCAGATCGTTGAGGGCTGTCTTGAGCTGGTCAAACTTGGAGAGCTTGGCGATGATGGATACCTTGTGCATCCCGGTGTCGTAGATGCCATCGTGGATGACGGCAGGCTCGCGGACCACGGGGACCGCTGCATCCACCTGCTTGGCAGAGGCCTTGGTCACATCGTCCTCGCCCAGGTCGGTGTTCTCGTTGGGGGTCATGGCGGCTGCGTTGGCGTCGGAGATGGAGAAGCCAGCGTAAGCGGAAGCCAGACCGTGCTCGTGGATGTCCAGACCGTCGATCTCAACTTCTGCGGGGACGCGGAGGCCGATGGTCTTGTCAATGATCTTGAAGATGAGGAACATGACGATGAGAACGTAGGCGTCCACCACGACAAGGCCCAGCAGCTGGATGCCCAGCTGGGTGAGGCCGCCGCCGTAGAACAGGCCCAGGCCCACGCCGTCGCCGCCGTTGGAGAAGAGGCCTACGGCGATGGTGCCCCAGACGCCGTTCACAAAGTGGACGGAGACGGCACCCACGGGGTCGTCGATCCTGGCAATCTGATCAAAGAACTCAACGCTCAGCACCACAAGGATGCCGGCCACAAAGCCGATGATGAAGGCACCGAAGGGGGAAACGGCATCGCAGCCGGCGGTGATGGCCACCAGACCGGCCAGAGAGCCGTTGAGCGTCATGGAGACGTCGGGCTTACCGTACCGCAGCCAGGTGAAGATCATGGTCACACAGGTGGCCACTGCGGCAGCCAGGTTGGTGTTGAAGCAGACCAGGCCGGTCAGGGTCATGGTCTCATCGGTGGAAAGGCTCAGGGAAGAGCCGCCGTTGAAGCCGAACCAGCAGAACCACAGGATGAAAACGCCCAGAGCACCGGCCGTCAGGTTGTGGCCGGGGATGGCGTGGGGCTTGCCCTCCTTGTCGTACTTGCCGATGCGGGGGCCCAGCAGGGCAGCGCCCAGCATGGCGATGATGCCGCCCACGTTGTGCACCGCTGCGGAACCGGCAAAATCATGGAAGCCCATGCTCTGCAGCCAGCCGCCGCCCCACATCCAGTGGCCGCAGATGGGGTAGACCACCAGCGAGATCATAGCGGAGTAGACGCAGTAGGCTTTGAAGTTGGTGCGCTCGGCCATGGAGCCGGAAACGATGGTGGCTGCCGTGGCGCAGAAGACGGTTTGGAACACGATGTACACCCACAGCGGGATGTCGAGCCCCAGGTGCGAGTAATCGCCCTGGATGAAAGGGTCGAACCCGCCGATGAGTGCGCCCGTGCCGCCAAACATGATGCCGAAGCCGATGAGCCAGTAGCACGGGGTGCCGATGCAAAAGTCCATCATATTCTTCATCAGAATATTGCCGGTGTTCTTTGCACGGGTAAAGCCTGCTTCACACAGCGCGAAGCCCGCCTGCATGAAATAGACCAGGAACGCTGCAACCAGCGTCCAACAGGTGTTGACAGAGTTGAACATGATGTTACCCTCCCACTTTTCCCGCTTCCCTGCCAGAGGAAACGGTTTGGCTTGCCGTGGAGCGCACGCCTCTATTCGCGCACCCACGCCGAAAACAGTGCCTCCGGGGGCCCTCTATCTCCCTCGGAGCGCACGGGGCCCGCGGCCCCGCGAAAACAGGAAAGGCGCTGACGGATGTTGCTCCGTCAGCGCCTTTGCTTTCGATGGCATGAGTATAGAACGCCTTGGGTGAACTGTCAAGAGCTCCAAGGCAATTTTGTCGTTTTTCACAACACACGCAAGCGGTGCGGCAAAAAACTTTGGCAGCAGCCCCGCAGGGCCCGGCTTTGAGAGGTTACAGCAGGCTCTTCACATAAGCGGCCAGCGCTTCGTCCTTGCAGGAGGCAAAGAACAGCTCGCGGAACTTTTCGCCTGCGATGGCACCCTTCAGCAGATCTTGATCGATGCTCTGGAGGCACTCGATCAGGGGCTTGAAGGTGGCGGCACGCACGCCGTCCAGGATCTTCTTGTTGCGCTGCTCCGGCTCCACCCGCTCCTTGGGGTAGCCCTGGCCGTGGCCAAAGCCGAACAGCTTCTCAAAGCAGTATTCCAGGTTCAGCTCGCCGCCCCAGCCAAAGCCCTTGGCGAAGGGCATGGCCACGGCGTTGCCGTCGTTGACATGGGCAAAGGTGTAGGCGTCCACGGGGTCTTCCACATGGCCGCAGATGACGCCGGGGAAGCTGTTCAAAGCCAGCATGGCGCCCTCGCCGGTGCCGCAGCCGGTGATGACGTAGTCTGCCGCGCCGCTGTTGAGCAGGATGGCAGCCAGGATGCCGCACTGCACATAGGTCAGCTGGGCCTTATCGTCGGCGGCGTACATGCCGTAGTTGACCACCTCGTGGCCCATGGGCTCCACCACCTTCTTCAGGGCGGCTTCGATCAGGCCGTTCTTGGCGGCCTGGCTGTTTTCGTTGATGAGTGCGATCTTCATGCAAACGTCTCCTTTTCTCTTTCACATAAAAGCGCCGTGCCTTGCCCTAGGGCAGGACACGGCGCAGAATGCGGGTGTAACTTTTTTAGTGGTTACTGGGGCTGCTTGCCGATGTAAGCCAGAATGCCGCCATCGACGTACAGGATCAGGCCGTTGACAAAGTCAGAAGCCTCAGAAGCCAGGAAGACAGCGGGGCCGCCCAGGTCCTCTGCCTCGCCCCAGCGGCCAGCGGGGGTCTTGGCCACGATGAAGCTGTCGAAGGGGTGACGGCTGCCGTCGGGCTGACGCTCGCGCAGGGGTGCGGTCTGCGGGGTGGCGATGTAGCCGGGGCCGATGCCGTTGCACTGGATGTTGTACTCGCCGTACTCGGAGGCGATGTTCTTGGTCAGCATCTTCAGGCCGCCCTTGGCAGCAGCGTAGGCGGAGACGGTCTCACGGCCCAGCTCGCTCATCATGGAGCAGATGTTGATGATCTTGCCGCCGCCCTGTGCGATCATGTCGGGGATGATGGCCTTGGAGACGATGAAGGGGGCGTTCAGGTCCACATCGATGACCTGACGGAACTGTGCAGCGCTCATCTCAGTCATGGGGATGCGCTTGATGATGCCGGCGTTGTTGACCAGAATGTTGATGTGGCCCACTTCCTCGGTGATCTTGGCCACCATGGCGTTCACGGCGTCCTCATCGGTCACGTCGCAGACATAGCCGTGTGCCTTGATGCCGGCCTCTGCATAGGAGGCGAGGCCCTTGTCCACCAGCTCCTGCTTGATATCGTTGAAGACGATGGTCGCGCCGTTGGCAGCCATAGCCTTGGCGATCGCCATGCCAATGCCGTAAGATGCGCCGGTGATCAGAGCGACCTTGCCGGTCAGATCAAAAGATTTGGGAGTACACTGTGCCATAATGATAGTCCTCCATGTTCTAAAAATGCTTTAAAAATGCTTTGCCGGATGTTGAATACATCCTCTTGTATCCTAGAGTATCATTCTTTCTGCGGCCTGTCAAGGTGTTTTCTGGGCAAGTTTGCTGTATTTTTTGTATCTCGATGGGAAGCTTTCGTGAAATTGTCATATAAAACCCGAAAGCGGCGGGCCGAAACCTTGCTTGTTGCACAGGGGGCGGAAAATGCGCCCCTCAGCCCAGCTTTTTCTTCTGCTGGCGGGCCACGATGGGCATGAGCAGGGGGGTGGGCACAAAGTGCTGGGCCGTGGTGGCCGCCCGCATCAGCGCCGAGGGCACGATGATGGTCCTGCCCCGCAGCATCCCCCGCATGGCCTCCTCCACACAGAGGGCGGGGGAGATGCCCTTGAGGGCGAACACCACGCCCGCCCGGTCGTTGAACTCGGTGTCCACAGGGCCCGGGCAGAGGGCGCAGACATAGACGGGGCTGTGGGCTTCCCGCAGCTCCTCGGCAATGCCCCGGGTCAGGCTGACCACATAGGCCTTGCTGGCGTAGTAGCCCGCCATATAGGGCCCGCCCGGCAAAAGCCCTGCCGAGGACGCCACGTTCAGCACGGTGCCAAAACCCTGCGCCTGCATCTTCTGCACCGCAAACTTGCACAGCGTGTGCAGGGCCAGCACATTCACCTTGACCATGGCTTCCTCGGCGGCGGCGTCGGTCTCCAAAAAGCTGCCGCAGACGCCGAAGCCTGCGTTGTTGATGAAGATGTCGATCCGCTCGTCGGCCAACTCCCTTTGCAGCCGGGCCAGCTCGCATTCCTGCTCCAGATCGGCGGGCAGCACGCGGCAGAAGCTGCCGTATTCGCTGACCAGCTGTGCCGCCAGCGCGTCCAGCCGGTCCTTCCGGCGGGCGGTCAGGATCAGCCGGAACCCCAGCCGGGCGTAGCGCCGGGCAAACTCCCGGCCAATGCCGGAGGATGCGCCGGTGATCCAGACAGTCTTATGAGACATTGCAAAAACCTCCTTCGGTTCTTTCGTTTTTTCTATTGTACCACGCAGGCGGGCAAAACAAAAGCGGCGCGTTGCCGCGCCGCCCAGCTCCACGCCGATGAAACGATCCTGGATGTCGCCCTCCAGCGTAAACAGCCTTTGCCTTGTTGTATGAGCCGGTTTGGAGTATAATGGAGCCAGGAAAGCACACGTTTCATTTACAGGAGGTTTTGGAAAATGAACAAGCCGGTATTGGTGGTCATGGCCGCCGGAATGGGCAGCCGCTACGGCGGTATGAAGCAGATCGACCCGGTGGGCCCCAACGGGCAGGTCATCATGGATTATTCCCTCTACGACGCTCGCCGTGCAGGCTTTGAGACGGTGGTGTTCGTCATCAAGCACGAGATCGAGGACGCCTTCAAGGCCGCCATCGGCGACCGGGTGAGCAAGGTGATGCAGGTGCACTACGCCTTCCAGCAGCTGGACGAGCTGCCCGCCGGCTACACCATCCCGGAAGGCCGCGCCAAGCCCTGGGGCACCTGCCACGCGGTGCTGGCGGCCAAGCCCTTCATCGATGGGCCCTTCGCCGTCGTCAATGCCGACGATTACTACGGCCCCGAGGCGTTCCGGGTCATGTATGAGTACCTCTCCACCCATTCGGACGGGGAGCTCTACGATTACTGCATGGTGAGCTACCTGCTGCAGAACACCGTCTCGGAGAACGGCTCCGTGGCCCGGGGCGTGTGTCAGCCAAACCCCGACGGCACCCTCCACAGCGTTACGGAGCGCACCCGCATCGAGACCTATGCCGGCGGCATCCACTACACCGAGGACGGGGGAGAAAGCTGGACCGACCTGCCCGGCGAGACCCCCGTCAGCATGAACCTCTGGGGCTTCGGCAAGAGCTTTTTGGAGGAGGCCGACCGCCGCTTTGCAGGCTGGCTGGACGAGAATCTGGCCAAGAACCCCCTCAAGTGCGAGTATTTCCTGCCGCTGGTGGTGACAGAGCTGCTGGAGGAGGGCAAGGCCCGGGTGCAGCTGCTGCACAGCGCCGATAAGTGGTACGGCGTCACCTACCGGGAGGATAAGCCCGTGGTGGTGGACGCCATCGCCCGGATGACCCGCGAGGGCCTTTACCCGGAAGACCTCTGGGCATGATTTATCTTAACTTAAAATAAAAACGAAGGGGCTTCCCGGTCGGGAGGCCCCTTCGTTTGGGTTCAGAGGAAAGATCAGTGCTTCTGCTCGTACTTGAGCCGCTCCCGCAGCTCGTCCAGCGAGAGCTGTTTTGCGCCGTGGCGCAGCTTGGGGTAGGCCCGCAGCATACGGCCCTTGCCAAAGTGGCGGGTCCGGCGGGTGCGGGCGCGCAGCTCCTCGCTGCGGGCGGTCAGCTCCTCGGCCAGCTGCTCCAGCTGCAGCAGCTCGGCGGTGCGCTCGGCAGAGCCCTTGGCGGCCAGCTTGACGGCTCTGGCCGCTTCGGCGGCGTTGAGCTTGGAGATCTCGGAAGCCCGGCGGGCTGTCTCCTTGGCCTCCTCGGCCTTCAGGCGCAGGGCCTCGTAGGCGTCCCTGCTGTTCAGCTTCGCAGCGGCGTCGCGGGCCTCGGCAGCGGCCAGCTTGAACTGCAGCCGGTTTTCGTCCATCTTCTGGTCGGCTTCCATGGCCGTGGTGCCCAAGATCTCACTCATGGCGTCGCTGACGGCGTGGATGCTGTCGGCCACATTTTCCAGCGCATCCAGCTCACGGGCCAGGTCGGAGGCGGCCACAGCCGTCACCACCACGTCCGCCGCGTAGACGGCGTAGAGCAGGCCCATCAGCACAAGGCCCACCAGCGGCGGGATGAGCTCGATGAGCCCGGCAAGGACGGGGTGGATGACTTTCATCATCACGATGGTGCCCACGCCCCACAGCAGGGAAAACTCCAGACAGATGTAGCCCCCAATGTTGAAAGGCTTGTCGCTGTAGTCCCACCACCGGGTGCGGTAGAGTTTGTAAAGGGCCCAGCCGCCCACCAACTCCAGTACGCTGGGTAATATCACACCGCCGATATACAGTGCGAGGACGCTGTGTTCCAGCGGCGTAAGGGTAAACAGCACGATGACCATGCCAAAGCCGTAGATGGGGCAGACCGGGCCGTTGAGGAAGCCCCGGTTGACGATCTCGCCCGTGGTTGCGGCGGCATAGATCACCTCCAGGCACCAGCCCAGGCAGGAATAGACCAGAAAGTAGGCGAGGATCTGATACAGCGAGAAGCCGCAGAGGGTCGTCTCTAAGAAGAAACGCATCCGAACACCTCCCCGTTATTCCTGCGTCTGGGCATTCTGGGCGGCTTCGGCCTCGGCCGCTGCGGCCATCTTCTTCAGCACCTTGGGTTCGATCCAGGTCACGCTCTCGTCGCCGGGGCGCTTGCGGGCGATGAGGGCCTTGATGTTGATGCCCATCTCGGTGAACATCCCCTCGTGCTCGGTGCGGATGTTCCACTCCGGCTCGTTCTCATGCAGGTCGTTGGTCTGCCAGACGATCTCGTAGCCGGAAGCGGGGAAGTATTCGAGGCTGTCCCGGAACAGATCGTCGTCGTCGGTCTTGAAATAGATCTCACCGCCGTCCTCCAGAAAAGCGCGGTACTGGATGAGCTGGCGGGGGTAGGTCAGCCGATGCTTATGGGAGGAGCCGTTTTTGCTCCACGGGTTGCAGAAGTTGATGTAGATGCGGCTCACCGTGTCGGCGGGGGTGAGGACGTTGTGGATGCGCTCGATGTCGGCGCTCATGATCTTCACGTTGTCGATGGCGCGGCCCGCCTCCTGATAGGCGGCCTCGATCTTCCGCTTGGCCAAAATCAAAACTTTATCGGTGATGTCGATGCCGAGGTAGTTGTTCTCGGGGTGGCGGCTGGCCAGCTGGGAGAGAAAGCCGCCCTTGCCGCAGCCCAGCTCCAGCACAAAGGGCTGCTGGGGGCGGGCGTACTGGGCGTGCCACTTGCCGCCCCAGACAAAGGGGTCGTGGACGTGGAAATCGGCGGCCATCAGCTCATCGTGGGCGTAGGGCTTGAAACGCATTCTCATAAAATTTTCTCCTTCATAAAACTCCTTCAGTCACAGCTTGCGCTGTGACAGCTCCCTCAAAGAGGGAGCCTTGGATGGTACGGTAAGGCGTAAGGCCCCCTCCGTGAGGGGGCTGTCGCCGCAGGCGACTGGGGGAGTTAGCAATTTTTTAAAAATTCTTCTACCTGCTCCGGCGCTGCCGCGCAGCTGCCTTGGCAGATGCCGGGCTTGCCGCCGCCGCGGCCGTTCAGGGCGGTGTTCAGGGCTTTGGTCAGGGCACGCACGTCGCCGCCTGCCTGCGCAAGGCAGTAGCCCGTGCCCTTCTCGTTGGGGGTCAGGGCGGCACACAGGCCGCGGGTGGCTTCGCTCAGCCGCGCCGCCAGCCGGTGCAGGCCGTCCGGGTCCAGCCCCGGTACGGTGCGGATGGCCGTTTCGTCCGGCCCCAGCTGGGCGGCCATGGCATCAAACAGCTGGCCGCACAGGCCAAAGTGGGCAAACTTCAGGGCCGTGTACTCATCGTACACCCGGTGGACGGCCACGGCGGTCTGGTCGGCCTTGGCGCTCAGCAGTGCCCCGATATCGGCCTGCCGGGCCCGCATGGCCTGCGCTGCTTCCAGCGCCCGCCTGCCGCAGACGACGCTCAGCCGCACGCCGCCCTTGTAGTTCTCGGAGGCCAGGATCTTGATCTGCCCCACCTGCCCGGTGGTGGCGGTGTGGGTGCCGCAGCAGGCGCAGACGTCTGCCCCCGGGATGGTCACGATCCGCACCTGCCCCTCAATCTCCTTCTTGCTGCGGTAGGTCAGGGCTGCCAGTTCTTCGGGGGTGGGGTAGGTGATGAGGACGGGCACATCCTGCCAGACGATCTGGTTGGCGGCCAGCTCGGCTGCCCGCAGGCCCTCGGCGGAAATGGGCACGCTGGTGTCCATCCGCACCGCTTCCGCGCCGATGTGGAAGCCCACGTTCTCGGCCCCGAACATCTGGTGCAGGATGCCGGAGAGGATGTGCTCGCCGGTGTGCTGCTGCATCCGATCAAAGCGCCCCTCCCAATCGATGGCTTCGGCCACAACGGCTCCCACCGCGGCCCCGGCGGGCAGGGTGTCCACCGTGTGCCAGAGGACGCCCTCGCTCTCGTGCACGTCCAGCACATGCAGCACCGTGCCGTCCGCAAGGGTCAGGGTGCCGGTGTCGGCGGGCTGGCCGCCGCCCTCGGGGTAGAACACGGTGCCATCCAGCGCAATGCGCGGCCCGGCCTTGGTGGTTTCGGCGGCGAGGATGCGCCCCTCCGCCGTCTTGCGGAACGCATCCGCTTCGTAATATTTTTCGGTACGCTGCATGGCGTGAACCTCCTTTGCAAAACCTCTCCCAGTATACCACGATTTTTGCCTGTGGAAAATAGCCTGCGGTTATGTTATGATAGGAAACAGCAGAATCACGGACCAAATCCAACACGAGGAAGGAAGCATACCATGCGTGAAAGTGGAATTTTGATGCCGGTGTCCAGCCTGCCCGGCCCCTACGGGATCGGCTGCTTTGGCAAGGCGGCGCTGGAATTTGTGGATTTTTTGGCACAGGCGGGCCAGAGCATCTGGCAGCTGCTGCCCCTGAGCCCCACCGGCTACGGCGACAGCCCCTACCAGAGCTGCTCCGCCTTTGCGGGCAACCCTTACTTCATCGACCTCGACGCCCTGAAGGCGGACGGTCTGCTCACCGCCGCCCAGCTCCGGGCGGAAAATTGGGGCGAGGACCCACTGGAGGTGGATTACGGCACCCTCTACACCAGCCGCTATAAAATTTTGCGCGCCGCCTACGCGGCCTGGCGCAAACAGTGCGCCGGCCGGCACGGCTGCGCCCATTATTTCCCGGACGATTACTACGCCTTCACGCTGGCCAACGAGAGCTGGCTGGAGGATTACGCCCTCTACATGGCCCTCAAGACCGCGCATAAGATGAAGAGCTGGACCGAGTGGCCCCGGGAGTACCGCCTGCGGGACGCAGGCGCTCTGGCGGCGTTCCGGGCCGAACAGGAAGAGGAGATCGGCTTCTGGAAATTTTTGCAGTACGAATTTGCCCTCCAGTGGAAAAAGGTCAAGGCCTACGCCAACTCCAAGGGTGTGAAAATTTTGGGCGATATCCCCATCTACGTCTCCGCCGATTCGGTGGATGCCTGGGTGGGCGGGCCCCTGTTTGAACTGGACGCCGAGGGCCGCTTTGCCCGGGTGGCCGGCTGCCCGCCGGATTATTTTGCCGCCGACGGCCAGCTGTGGGGCAACCCGCTGTACAATTGGGCCTATCATAAACAGACGGGATACGCCTGGTGGATCGAGCGGGTGCGCCACGCGCTGGGCATCTACGACCTGCTCCGCATCGACCATTTCCGCGGCTTTGATACCTATTGGGCCATCCCGGCGGGCAGCCCCACGGCCAAGAACGGCAAATGGGAGATCGGCCCCCGGATGGAGCTGTTCCACGCGCTGGAAAACGCCCTCGGCAAGCTGCCCATCATCGCCGAGGACCTGGGCGAGCTGTTCCCCAGCGTGCGGGAACTGCTGGCGGACAGCACCTTCCCGGGCATGAAGGTACTGCAGTTCGCCTTTGGCGGCGGCGACAACGAGTACCTGCCCCACAACCACGTCAAAAACAGCGTGGTCTACCCGGGCACCCACGATAATACCACGCTGGCCGATTGGTGGGAGAACCATGCCGCCGAGAAGGAAAAGGCCAATGCAGCCGCCTATTTCCACCTGACGCCTGCCAAGCCCACGGCCAAGCAACTGGCCGCCGTCAAGACCGACGACGCCCGCATCGCCCTGCTGCGGGCCGCTATGGGCTCCGTGGCCGACCGGGCCATCATCCCCATGGCCGATTGGCTGGGCCTGGGGGCCGAGGCCCACCTGAACACCCCCGGCAAGCTGGGCGGCAACTGGACCTGGCGCGCCGCCGCCGATTTTGCCTCCGAGGAGTTGGCTGCCCAGATCCGCACCGAGGCGGAGGTGTATTGTCGTGCATAACCCATCCGAAAACGGGAACGGGTTTCGACAGTTTGACGAAAATGAAAAAAATATTCTGAAAATTTGTGCGCTTTGCTGGTATGCGTCTTCGTCTCGTGCTATAATTATGGCGGTATAAAGGCTGTTGTTTGGACAGCCTGCAACGCAGCACCGCCCGGAAGGGAGAAACCGGGCAGCACGATGATGGGGAAAAGAACGCATGAAGAATGAATGGACCGAGCAGGACCTGCGGCAGTTTGTGCAGGAGGCAGAGCCTGCCTTCGAGTCGGTGGACCTGACCCAGCTGGACGAGGCAAACGTCCGCTACTGGCAGGACGACGGCCTGATGGTGGACTACGAGCTGTGCAACGGGCAGGTGTACTGCGTGCTGCGCCGCCAGATCCTGGCCGAAGGCAAGGTATGGCAGCTGCAGATGACGGCTCCGCTGGCAGGCAGCAGCCTGCCGGAGGACCGTATGACCCCGCGGGAGCGTGAACTCTGCCGTGAGGACATGAACCACGACTTTTTGACCGGGGTGTTCAACCGCCGCTATTTTGAGACGGAATTCTGCACCAAAATGGACGAGTGGGCCGACAACCACCGCTGCGCCTCGCTGGCGCTGGTGGCGCTGGATGGGGCCGCCGCCCTCCGCGCTCAGTACGGCCCGCAGGTGATGAGCCAGCTGGTCTGCTTTGTGGCCAACCAGTGGAAAAAGCACTACGACCGCCCCGCCGAGCGGGTGGTCTGCCGCCTGTCCGACAGCCTTTTCGCCATCGGCTGTGCGGACAAGAACGCCGCCGAGCTGGAAGAAGAGCTCCGCACCCTCTACGCCCAGATGCCGCAGGAATGCGTCGCATCGGTGGGCCTGATGAAGATGGTGCGCTTTACCCAGTCGGTGGCGGTGGCCTGCACCAGCGAGGTGCGGGGCCGCAACTGGGAAGCGCTGTTCCAGCTTTGCAGCCAGCGGCTGAAGCAGGTGCAGCAGGCAGGCGGCAACGCCGTCGGCGTCCACGCCTGACAAAAACGCACAAGAGAGCTCCCTTTGGGCCGTACTGCTGCCCAAAGGGAGCTCTTTTTGCGCGTTCCGGCAGCAAAAACGCCTCCCTCAGTTGAGTTGAGGGAGGCGTTGCACGAATTAAGAGTTACAGAGTCTCCACCATCTCTGCCACGATCTTGGTGGCGGTGGCCACGTACTCGCTGATGCTGAATTTCTTCACCACCAGCACCTCATGGCCGTCCTCGTCGGCGTTGTCGCTCATGGCCCGGAGGATGACGCAGGGCACGCCGTTCTTGGCGGCGATCTGGCTCACGGCCGCGCCCTCCATCTCCACGCAGTCGGGGGCGCATTTGGCTTCGATGGCCGCTTTCGTCTCGCTGTCGCCCACGAACAGGTCGCCGGTGGCGATCTTGCCGGTCAGGGACTTCACGCCCACCTTGGCGCAGGCGGCCTCGGCGGCGGCGATGAGGGCCGGGTCGCCGGGGTATTCCTTCAGGTAGGGCGGGTTCTGGCAGATCATGTCCAGCTGGGCGTCGTGGTACAGCACCGTCTTGCCGATGACTACGTCCCCGATGCCGATCTTGGAGGTCATGTTGCCCGCAATGCCGGAGAAGAGGATCTTCTCCGCGCCGAATTTGGTGATGAGCACCTGGGTGGTGGCGGCGGCGTTGGCCTTGCCCATGCCCGCGCAGCATACCACGACCTGTTTGCCCGCCAGCGTGCCCTTGTGATATTCCACGCCGCCGTAGGGCTCCACCGTGACGTTCTCCAGTTTTGCACAGAGCTGGTCCACTTCATCGGGCATTGCGCCCATAATTCCGATAATCATATAGCAATCCTTTCGGTTTTCATGCCGTGTTCTTGGCTCTCCTGTTAGGAGAGCTGTCGAACGAAGTGAGACTGAGAGGTTTACACGTTGAACAGGAACTCGATGACGTCGCCGTCCTTCACCACGTACTCCTTGCCCTCGGTGCGCTGCAGGCCCTTGGCCTTGACGGCGGCGTAATCGAAGTTGTGGGCTTCCAGATCGCTGTAGGCGATGACGCTGGCGCGGATGAAGCCGCGCTCAAAATCGCTGTGGATCTTGCCGGCAGCCTGCGGAGCCTTGGTGCCCTTGCGGATGGTCCAGGCGCGGCACTCCTTCTTGCCGTCGGTCAGGAAAGAGATGAGGCCCAGCAGGTCGTAGCTGGCGGTGATGAGGTTGTCCAGGCCGCTGGCCTCAATGCCCATCTCAGCCAGGAAAGCCTTCTTCTCCTCGGGAGAGTAATCAGCAATGTCTTCCTCGGTCTTGGCGCAGATGGGAATGTAGCGGGCGCCCTCTTCCTTGGCCCGGGCAGCCACCAGCGGGACGTACTTGTTGTTCTCGATGCCCTCCATCAGGTCGTCCTCGCCCACGTTGCAGGCGTAGAGGACGGGCTTTGCGCTCAAAAGGCCCATCTCGTGCAGCACGGTCTGCTGCTCGGCGTCGTTCTCGTCAAAATCAAAGCTGCGGGCGGGCTTGCCGGCGCTCAGGTGGTCGGCCAGCTGCTGCAGCCAGGCAGCCTCGGCGGCGGCACCCTTGTTGTTGCCGCTCTTGGCGGCCTTGGCCATCCGGCCGGCACGGTTCTGCACCACCTCCAGGTCGGAGAGGATCAGCTCGTAGTCGATGGCGTCGATGTCGGCAAGGGGGTCCACGGCCTCGGCCTTGGTCACGTCCTCGACGACGTGGATGATGTTGTCGTCGTCAAAGCAGCGCACCACATGCACGATGGCGTCGCACTCCCGGATGTGGCCCAGGAACTTGTTGCCCAGGCCCGCACCCTGGGAAGCACCCTTCACCAGGCCTGCAATGTCCACAAACTCCACAATGGCAGGGGTCTTTTTGCTGGTCTGCCAGATCTCCGCCAGCTTGTCCAGCCGCTTGTCCGGCACGGCCACGATGCCCGAGTTGGGCTCGATGGTGCAGAAGGGATAGTTGGCCGCCTCCGCATTCTTGGTGGAGGTGATGGCGTTGAACAGAGTGGACTTGCCCACGTTGGGCAGACCGACGATACCGAGTTTCATATAAGATACGCTCCTTACACGTTTTTTAGGCACAATGATACATCTATCATTATACGCAAAGGGAGAGGGGAGTGCAAGCGTTGTCCCCCTCAAAATCCGAAAAATCATACAAAACCTTCTTTATTTTGTCATATCTGTCCCTTATAATAGAAGATGGATATTCCCCAGAAAAACTGCGTCCCGGCCAAAGCCGGGTGATGATACGGGGCAAGCCCCCACAAAAACAGGAGGAACACTCTTATGGCCAACGAAAAGATCCTCGTCGTGGACGACGATACCAATATCTGCGAGCTGCTGCGGCTCTATCTGACCAAGGAGGGCTATCAGGTCACCACCGCCAACGACGGCGAAGAGGGACTGGAAAAATTCAACCAGCTCAAGCCCGACATGGTGCTGCTGGACGTGATGATGCCCAAGCTCGACGGCCTGGAGGTCTGCCGCCGCATCCGCAAGGCGGGCAACACCCCCGTGATGATGCTGACGGCCAAGGGCGAGACCTTTGATAAGGTGCTGGGCCTGGAACTGGGCGCCGACGACTACATGGTCAAGCCCTTTGACGCCAAGGAAGTGGTGGCCCGCATCAAGGCGGTGCTCCGCCGCTGCCAGTCCACCGCCGCCGCTGCCGAGAGCAAGGAGGGCGTCATTGAGTTTGACAACCTGCGGCTGGATATGAACAGCTACGAGCTGCGGGTCAAGGGCAAGGTGGTGGAGGCTCCCCCCAAGGAGCTGGAGCTGCTCAACTGCCTGGCCTCCCACCCCAACCGCGTTTACACCCGCGACCAGCTGCTGGACGAGGTGTGGGGCTTTGAGTATTACGGCGACAGCCGCACCATCGACGTCCACGTCAAGCGCCTGCGCGAGAAACTGGCCGGGGCCTCCGATAAGTGGGAGCTGAAGACCGTCTGGGGCGTGGGCTATAAATTCGAGGTGCGTCAGTAATGCGCAAAAGTATTTCGGTGGCCTTTTTCTCCATGATGTCCACCCTGCTGGTGGCGGGCATCGTGCTGATGGGCTGCTCGGAGTGGGTGCTGTTCAAGAGCTATTTTGCCAAGGGCCGCTACGAAACGCTGGATCAGGTGGTGGGCGTGGCCGAGCGCACGGCCCAGTATCTGGTGCAGAAAGCGGCCCTGCCCGAGGGCGAAGAGCTGGAGATGCTGAACACCAAGCTGGAGATCATCGGCGAGAGCGCCGAGGCGTATCTGTTCTTTACGGACAACGACGGCAATGTGATGCTGGCCTCCAACCCGGATATGCTGAACGATGGGGCCGTGGACATTGATTTCCGCACCAGCGCCAATGCAGCGGCGGACCCGGACGGCGGCGAGCGCTACCACCTGTTCAGCGATCTGGAAGGGATGCTGACGGAAAAAAGCTACATTGCCGTGGTGCAGCTGGTGGACAGCCAGAGCTATCCCAGCGGCTGGCTTTTCCTCTGTTCCTCCGGCGAGCAGCTCAAGGAGTTCAAGCAGCAGTTCTGGTCCAACTTCCTGCTGTCGGCCTGCATCATGCTGCTGTGCGCCAGCATCCTCACCCAGATGCTGATGCGCCGCCTCACCGACCCGCTGCAGAAGGTGACGGACGCCGCCCAGCGCTTTGGTGGCGGCGACCTCTCCGTCCGGGTGGAAGGCGTGGAGGGCGAAGGGGAAGTGGCCGATCTGGCCCGCACCTTTAACACCATGGCGGACAACATCCAGTCCAACGACAACGCCCGGGGCCAGTTCATGGGCAACATCGCCCACGAGCTGCGCACCCCCATGACCACCATCAAGGGCTTCATCGACGGCATTCTGGACGGCACCATCCCGC